>JACMIS010000331.1 GCA_014381035.1 Armatimonadota bacterium | reverse complement strand
TTATCAACGGGACGCCTTTCGTGAATAACTGCGGCACGGGCTTTGATGCGCAGGTGATGAAGACTATGAACACCGGAATCCGCTTCGCCAAAGGCTACCCGGCGTTCCTGCTTGCGATTGCGAAGACGTTGCCGGGATATAACCCGTTCGCGCTCACGATGGAGTACGAGAACGCCGAGGGAGAGCAGAAGCTTTCGGAAAAAGCGTTGCTTGTCTCCGCGCTGAACGGCAAAATGTACGGCGGAGGGATGCTCGCGGCACCGTTCGCCGAGATGGATGACGGACATCTGGATGTACTCGTGATTCTGGCAGTCGCTAAGATACAGTTGCTACCGCTTATCGGACAGGTGCGTGCGGGAAATCACCTGAATCATCCGGCGGTACGGATGTTGAAAGTCCGCAAGTTCACGATGCAGACGATCCCGCCACAACCGCTCAATATCGACGGCGATGTAAAGGGTTTGACCCCGGCAACGGTTGAGGTCAAAAACAACGCTCTCAAGGTTTTGGTTCGCTGATGGGGCAGTATGCCGCATTGATCACAGCGGGTGGGCGATTATCGCCGGAGTTGGCAACGGTATGCGGTACAACAGTGAAGGCACTAGCTCCTCTCGGAGATTCGCGTTTTATCGAGCGCGTGCAGAGGGCATTACAGGATACCGGCATGGTCTCGGTAATCGCCGTCGTAGGGCCGGTGGGGGAATTACAGAAGGCAGGTATAGCGGCGGATGTTTGGGCGGAAGAGAAGGTAACAGGACCGGAAAACATCTTGCAGGGCATCGTCGCGTTGCGAGAAGCGGGGTACCTTATCGGCGAGGAACGACTCCTGCTTTGTGCGACGGACACCGTTTTTTTGCACGGCGACACCGTTCGGGAGTTGATTGCGATTGCTGAGACGCGCCCGGATGCGGATATTGTCTTTCCCCTTGTTCAACGCGAGGCATATGAAGCGCAATTTCCTGGTTCACCGAATGTGTACGCGCCGCTCGCCGATGGCGCGTTTACCGGGAGCAGTGCGCAGATCGTGCGGCTATCCGCGATAGGGCGGTGTTTGCCGTATATCGAAAAAGCGTTCGCGGCGCGTAAATCGCAATGGGAGATGGCGAAGCTACTGGGCTGGGGGTTTATCTGGCGATTCATAACGCGCACCCTCACCATCGCCGACGCAGTGGCAAAAGTATCCGCCATCACTGGTCTGAATTGCTACGCACCGGTTTTTCAAGACGCCCGTGTAGCCGCCGATGTAGACGCGCTTGGGGATTATGAATACGCGAAAAAGGTGTCGGGTGATTAGGTTATTGGGTTGTTAGATGTCAGTCCTCGTTTGCCGAACCGTGACTAATAGCGACGTGACACCCGATCAACCAACCGCCTAACAACCAATAACCTAATCACTTAACCAAAATGACAAACTGGGAGCAGATCGCCCGCGAGGCGCAAGAGAAAGCGACTACTGCCGCGAAAGACGCGCAGGATCGGGGGCGTCAGGTCGCCGAGGAGCGATTCAAGGAAGCGCAAGACCGTATCCGCGAGGCGCAGGAGGCGGGGGCGCAGCTCGCCCGTCAGCGTGCGGAGGAGGCGCAGGAACTTGCCCGCCGAGCATCGGAATCCATGCCACGCGGCATGTTTGTTCGGCTTCTATCGTTCGTGTTCGGGATCCCGCTTTTGCCGCTACTGGTGTTCGCGTATGGCACCGGCGAATATGCCGGATTGCCGTTCATTTTCGCGACTGCCGTTTGCGCTACCATCGGGCTGTTCGAGTATTTTCGTGGACTCCGGTATCGCGGATACGCGCCTATTGATCCGCCTGCGTATGTTGCCGTGATCTTGCTTCAATTCGCGGCGTGGAATGTCAGCCGGGGGGAATTGATCAACTTCATTCCGGTGGTTCTTGCCGTTTTCACGCTCGGCACCACGATCTATGCGATTCTTCGAAAAAATAAGGAGCCGCTCGTCAATATTTCGCTGACGATCTTCGGGGTTGTTTATGTCGGTTGGCTGTTCTCGTACCTCGTCTTCTTGCGGTCACTGCCGGGCGTTGTCGCCGTCCCGCTACCGTTCGGCGGGCACTTTCCGGAAGCGGCACGCGGGGCATGGCTCGTGCTCTATGTTTTCGCCGTGACCTGGGGTGCGGACGCCGGAGCGTATTTCGTCGGAATCCGGTTTGGGAAACGCCCGCTCGCACCGCGCCTGTCACCGAAAAAGACGGTAGAAGGGGCGGTCGGCGGAATCCTCGCGGCGATGGTGATGTCCGTCCTCTGGGGGACGTGGATCGGTTTGCCGTGGATGCACTGCCTGATACTCGGACCGATCCTGGGCGCACTCGGTGAAGTGGGGGACCTGGCAGAGTCCGCGCTGAAACGTGACCTCGGCATCAAGGATTTTGGTGGCATCCTGCCGGGACACGGTGGCGTTCTCGACCGCTTCGACTCGCTATTATTTTCTGCGCCGGTCGCCTATTATTATCTGGTGTTCATCGTTCCGCGTTTGCCATAACGAAGTTAGTTTCCTTCAAGAACAGCGCGAAAGAGAAAAAACAGAGTAAATCCCTCCAGGACTACACGCAGTACACTCTGGATTTTATCGAGGAGTTCAATGCGCCGGACGAGGAAGAGGAGGAATAGGTCGGGGCGTATCTACCCCGACCATTGGCAGCCCGCTTCATACGCTCACTTTACTTCGTTTGGACATTCCGGGATTCTTGAGATGATTTTTTTGTATATGTAGGGGATGCGCAGTATGTCCAACGAATCCGCCGCGGTTTTGGCTTAGCAAAATGCGCTTTTCATACGATA
>JACMIS010000040.1 GCA_014381035.1 Armatimonadota bacterium | reverse complement strand
CTGAACTACCTGCTCAAGCACACGCCGCTCCGCCTGAACTTCGGCGTGATGATGATCTCGCTCACCGAGGGCGGCATCAGCCCGAAAACGCTGTCGCTGAAGACGATCCTGCAGGAGTATTTGGACCACCGGCGCGACATTATTACGCGGCGGACAAAGTTCGAGCTGGCGCGGGCGAAGGCGCGGGCGCACATCCTGGAAGGGTTGCAGATCGCCGTTCAGTTCCTGGACGAAGTGATCGCGATCATCCGGGCTTCGAACAGCACCGAGCAGGCGCGTATGCGTTTGATCGAGCGGTTCTCGTTCTCCGGTTTGCAAGCCGAGGCGATTCTGAACATGCAACTGCGGCAACTCACGTCGCTGGAGCAGGACAAGATCGAGGGCGAGTTCAAAGATCTGCTCAAGGAGATCGCGCGGTTCGAGGACATTCTTATGGACCCGCGCCGCGTGAACGCCATGATCAAGGCGGACCTGAAGTACCTGAAGGACAAGTTCGGCGACGACCGACGCACGCGCATCATCCCGACCGAAGCAGAAGAGATCAATATCGAGGACTTGATCGCCGAAGAGCAGATGCTGATCACGATCACACGTGACGGCTATATCAAGCGACTCGATTATGATACGTTCCGCTCACAACGGCGCGGCGGTAGGGGGGTCACGGCAGGCAAAACACGCGAGGAGGATAACTTCGAGCATCTGTTCCGCGCCTCGACACACGATTACATCCTGTTCTTCACGGACCGCGGGCGGGTATACCGGCTCAAAGCGTTCGAGGTGCCGCAAGCTTCCCGGCAGGCGATGGGGACGGCGGTGATCAACCTGATCCAGATCCAACCCGACGAGAAGATCACTGCCACCGTGCCGATACGCGATTTCCGCACCGCGGAAGGCTTCCTGCTGATGGTCACGGAGCGCGGCGAGATCAAGCGGACGGCAGTCGCCGAGTACGCAAACCTGCGGGCGAACGGTCTGGTGACGTTCGATCTGGAGGAGAACGATTCGCTGAAGTGGGTCAAGCATACACCGGGTACCGCGGAGGTGATTCTAACCACCGAACGCGGCATGGCGATACGGTTCCCCGAGGACAGAGTGCCGAGCCGCGGACGGGCGGCGGGCGGCGTGCGCGGTATTACACTCAACGGACCGGAAGACCGTGTGGTCGCCGCCGACGTAGTCATCGGCGATGCCGACGCGCAGGAATTGCTGGTGATCAGCGAACTGGGCCTGGGTAAACGCACTCCGCTTTCCGCTTACCGCTCGCAAGGGCGTGGTGGCAAGGGGTTGATTACCATGAACCTGACGGGTGAGCGTACCGGAAAATGCCTTGTCGTTGCCGCAGTAGTCTCTAAGGAATCGGAACCGAACCTGCGACTAATGATCGTCACCGAGAACGGCGTGATGATACGGATGAAGGCGGAAGAGATCAAGACCACCATCAACCGCTCGACCTCCGGCGTCCGGTTGATCAATCTGAGCGAAGGCGACCGGGTAAAGACCGCCGAAATGATTGATGTCGCCAAAACGAACGAAGAGGTTGAAGGGTAGAAGTTATCGGTTACAGGGAATATCCAGCACCGGGGCGTTCATCTTCGCGCTCCCTGTCGGCACTGTTCCCTGTAACCGATAACTTCCAACCTACTTAACCGAGATCAACTCCGTATTGGTCTGGACCTGGGTCTCGAATGTTTGCGGTTCCTCGTCGCCGGAGCCGCCGAACTCCGCTTCGGAGCGGCTATCCATGGCGGACTTTACCAAGCCGTTCGTGGCGTCGAACCAGCTCGAAACATTCGCCTCTACCTGGAACGCCGATTGGTCGTTCCGCGCGGCATTGCTGTATGTGAACCCCCAATTGACCAGAGCTGTGTTAAAGGTGCCCGCCGGTACCGTTACCGATTCCAGCCCGATAAAGGTGAGCGTGAATGTCTGGTCGTACTCCCGTTGCGTCACGGAATCGGTTTCGAAACCGGTGTCGGTTTCGGTGACGCGTACTTTTTGTGACGCGCTTTCGCCTGCCCGCAGATTTATAGCGAACCGTGCTGCCGGGATGTAACGGGTCTTGCTCGTGGTTCGTCGAGTATTTCCTGCCCGTAAAGCGTATATGCCTCAGTGTCGAGCGTGTAGAAGGTGTAGCCGATAACCCGCTTATCGTCATCCAGATTCTCCTGCCGCGTGACGGAGATCGCGCCCTGCGCGGTGGCGAACGAAACCGTTTCTTTTTCTCCGGTATTTCCCGTCGCAAACGGATTATTGCCGCCGCCTGTCGTGTACTCGCTGGTCGTCTCGGTTTTAAATTTTTTCTTTTTTGCACGCGACCGTTGGACCGCGCCATAAAATCGAGCTGCCTGCTCCGCACGACCCTGCGCGGAACAGAGGTGACCAACGGCTTCCAGATCGGAGCCAATCAGTGGGGTGTAACCCAGTTCGTCGAACAGGAGCAGTGCCTCGCGAAGTCGAGCTGCGCAGCAGAGTCGTGATCGCACTACTGCGTCCGTTGAAGTGAGCCGTGCCGACACCGCTTTTGTCGCGCAACTCACGGCATATCGTCAGGCTCTGGGCGTGGCAACGCTTCCCGCCCTACTTTTTCGCACTTGTTGCTATCCCATAAACAAAGGGCGTTCGGCGGAGCCATCCGCCGAACGCCCTACCTACTGAGTGCGGGTTATTTCGTCACTCTCCCTTGCCCACCACGGCGACCGCCGCCGCGCAGATTTTTGATATCGTCCAGTTTCTTCTGCTGTTCCGCAGTCAGGATCGGGCGGATTTTTTCCTTGAGACTGTTCCAGATTTCCATCGATTTGCCCGCTTTCGCTTTTCGATCCATCGTAGTATCCTCGCGCAGCTTGGTCAATTCCGGAACCGCGTCCTTGAGGATCGGGGCGATTTTAGATTTCTGCTCGTCGGTCAGCGCGAGTTTCTCCATCATGCCAGCAAAGAGAGTGTTGCTGCCTTGCTCCGTCTTCGCGGCGTCGAACGCCGTCTGGAATTTAGGGAGTTGCTCCGGTGTGAGCAGGGCTTTCACTTCGGCGAGTTCTTTTTCTTCCATCGCGCTCAGCTTGGCGCGGATTTCCGGGGACATGCGAGTGCGGGCACCGGGAGTAGAGGCGGTACCGGAATCTCCTGATTTCGTCAGTTCCTGTTTCTCGTCGCGATACTTCTTGGCGATGGTCTTGATCTGGTCCTGTTGCGCATCGGTCAGTGACACCGCTTTCAGCCCCATCATAACCGGCGACTGATTTCTACCCGCAACCTTGCCTGGCTTGCCCGCACCCTGTGCATAGGCAGGGTTAGTAGTAGCGGTAAGGGTTCCCATAAGAACGGCAAGGGTCGCGCCCATCGCCACAATATTTCGTAGTTTCATCGTTTTTGTTTTGCTCCAGAAGTTTTGGTGCGCTACTCGAGGATTCGTTGTTCTTTCGTATAGCGCGTCGTTTCTGCCTCTGTTGACGGGCGCAAGAAGCAAAGGTTCACTATGCGGGGAAACTTTTCGCGGGCGAAAGCTTAAGTAAGCGGAAGTCGTGCCGAGACTGTGGTTCCTTGCCCCGACGCACTGTCTACCGTGAGCGAGCCGCCGAGTCCCGCCGCCCGTTCGCGCATCGAGGCCATACCGACGCCAGCGGGCGCGACGGCGGCGTCAAAGCCTGCGCCGTTGTCGCGCACCGTGAGCAGGAGACCGTCACCCTCCCGCTCAATAGTGACGTCCACTTCCGTCGCACCGGTCGCGTACTTGGCGGCGTTCGTCAGGGCTTCTTGCACGATGCGGAGCACGGCGAGACGCGCCGCGCCGTTTCGCAGATCGCCTAACCGCTCCGCCCCGCGAACGTGCATCGGCAGATTTGTGCGGCGGGAAAGCCGCTCGACTTCGGAGCGGAGCCGTTCGCCGATGCCCGCCGGTTCATCGGCGGACGCACTCCACGGTTTGTTGAAAAATGTCCAGTCGCGGACTTCGTTCATCGCTTCGCGCAACGCCCGCGCTTCCTCCTGAAGTAAGGCGGGGGTTTCCGCATCCGCGTCCGATTGTTTCGCCAGAATCCGAGCCGTGACTTCCAGCCGCAGAACCGACGCCGCCAGCGCGTTTCCGACGCCGTCATGCACCTCGCGGGACAGGTTGGACCGCTCCTCCAAAAGCCCCATCTCGGCGCGGAGCGAGGCGATCTCGTTCTTTTCCCGGTCTGCGTTCTGCCGCAGTCGTTGCGCGACAATACTCACCGCGACCAGAAACATCAGGCGGGTCATCAGTTCGAGCATCCACGCGCCGCCGTGTATCGGAAACGGCATCGTCGCGGCGATCAGCGCGATACAAACGCCGGAACGCACCCAGCGTGCCTCCCGGATCGGTTCTAGCACCGATTCGGCGACCACGATCACAAAGAATAGGGGCCAGATGCCGCTATCGATCCCGCCCGTTACGCGGACCGTCGCCGCGACCAGGGCGAGGTCAATTGCGGTGTGAAGCCAGGAAATACGGCTGAAATGCTCCGAACCGTAGCCACCGCGTCGGACGGTAAGCACCGAGCGCAGATACAAATGAATGGCACCGAGCGCGAACAAAAAAGTCAGCGCGACGGTGGAACCGGTCGGGAGCGGGTCGCCGCCGATACCGTTCGTGCGACACACGATCCAGAGACCGCTATACAGAACCACGATCCAGTAGATCTGCGAAACGCGCCAGACGGAACGCGCCGCCGGGTCGCTCGGTCCGACGAAGAAGCGGCGACGCAACTCTTCCCACCGCCCCCGTAAAACATCACGCGTTGTCGGTGGCTCGCTGTCGGTCGGAAGCGTTGTTTCCCGCATCGGTCCTGTCGGCTCCGTGTTCATGGGTCAAGGCGAGTAGTTGTTCCACGAATTTGGCCTGCTCGGTTCCTTCCTTGCCATGAAGCCATTTCTCGAAAAGATCCCGGCATTCCTTCGCAAGAATCCCGCCCTCGATATACGGGTCGGACGATTCGGGACTTTCGGGCGGCTTGACGCGCTTGGTGCCGTTGTCGGCGGGCGCGTCCATTCCGAATAGGACATAGGTCACCCCCGACTCCATCGCCGCGCCGAGGCACATGACGCAGGGTTCCAGCGTGGACACCAGGATCACGTCTTCGGCGTCCATCGGGAGCGTCGGTTCGCGCCCGGAGCCGTCACTCCCGGCGTTCTCGAACGCGATGATCTCGGCGTGGGCGTTTTTGCGCTTCAGCGCATTGCCCCGGTTATGTCCGCGAGCGACAATCGTCGCCGTTCCTTTCTTGTCGGGAAGGGCGATGACGCAGCCAATCGGGGCTTCGCCTTCGGAAACGCCCTGTTCCGCTTCGGCGATGGCTTCCTTCATAAGACGTGCTTTTTCGGCGTCGGTCAGGGAGACGGGAGGTTTTTTTTCGGTGTTCATGCGATGCGGTAAACTTTCCAATCCAGCTTGTACCCAGTTTAGCAAGGATGCACACGGCGGGGTTGACTTTGCCCGCTGGTTTACGCTACATTCATGGCAGTACGGCGTTAGTACAGGTGTTATTTCGCGCCGCGTTCACGCTGTAAATGCGACAATCGGTCGTTCTCGTGAAGGAAAAAGAAGGACAGAAAACCATGGCAGACATCAGTAAATTCTTCGACAAGAAGACGGAAACTTTGGAATTCAGCGAAATCGCTGAAATGCCCGTTTCGGTGATCTCGGGTATCTCGGAAGCGGATGGGGAGGCGTTGGCGAAAGCACTGGGTATCAAGACGGTGCGTGACCTCGCGGAAAACAAATACTTCGCCGTCGCGGAAGCGGTGGTCGCTCTCGCTAAAGCAGAGAAGAAGGCGTAGCGACAAAGTGCCGCGTTTTTTCGCGGACTTACTTTTGCGAGCGATTTCAACCGCTCGCAAAAGTAAGTCCGCGAAAACAGTCCTGCCCTGCATCATTGACAATCCGGTCAGATAATGCTACAGTGGCTTAGCCACTATGCCGGATGACATTATTCGTGACCCGATCTACTTCCAGGCGTCCGACCGATTGCGGTCGGCGATCCGCGACGGCTCGTTCGCGCCGGGACAACAGTTTTTCACCGAACGCCAGATCGGTGAGCGGTTCGGGATCAGCCGGGCGACTGCGAACAAAGCCCTTGCCGGTCTCGTCTCCGAAGGGTTGCTGGAGTTTCGCAAAGGAGTCGGCACCTTCGTTCGCGCCGGGGTCCTGGATTATGACCTGCGCTCCCTCGTCTCGTTCAAGGAAAAAGCACGGGCGGCGGGCATGATCCCCGCGACCGAAGTACGCGCTTTTCATGCCGTAGCCGTGAGCGATTTAAGGGAACCGGTACGCGAAGCACTCCGATTGGATACGGACGAAACGGTCACCTATATTGAACGGTTGCGTCTCGCCGATGGGGTGCCGGTCATTCTGGAGTTTCGTTATTTGCGTGAGCGATACTGCCCCGACCTGCAAAGAAGCGATGTCGGCGAATCGCTTTACAACCTGCTCACCGACCGTTACCGCCTGCATGTCGCGGGCGCGGACGAGGTCATCCGCGCCGTTTCGCTCACCAAGGATGAGGCAGAGGTTTTGCAAGCCGAGCCGGGTGATGCCGCCCTGCAAGTGATCGCCGTGGGGTTTATCGGTGGCGGTACTCCGCTCTGGTGGGAGCGTACCCTGTATCGCGGCGACGCTTACGAGTTTCGCAACCGCCTCGGACCGATCACGAACCCGTCGCAGATCCGCCCCGCTGTCGGGACGCTCCGAGAACGATGAACCAACGCGGGTAACGCTCCCT
>JACMIS010000330.1 GCA_014381035.1 Armatimonadota bacterium | reverse complement strand
CCGGAAACCGAAAGCGACACGTTGATCATGTGCCCCATTCCGGAACTATTCCCTGTAACCTGTAACCTACCCCTTCCCACCTATTTCTTCCGATTCTTCGGCGAGATCAGACGCGGATTTGGTGCGAGCGGACCGGATGCCGTCGCCGGGGCAGTCGCGGAATTGACCGCGTTACCTGTTTCGTCCAGAACCAGCGGTTCCAGTTTCGGCAGTTTCTTGTTGATGATCCACTGCTGACCGAGCGTCAGGATGTTCGACATGAACCAGTACAGTACGAACGCCGACGCCCATTGTCCGTTCCACATCACAAAGAAGAACATGAGAGGCATCGTGATCGCCATCTGCTTCTGCGTTTCGACGGCTTGCGGGTCGGCTGACGATTGCGGAGTAAACCGCATCTGGAAGTACATCGACGCGACGTACGCCAGCATCAAAATCAGATCTGACTCGGCGAGGTTCGGTGCGACCGCCCCGGTGAAAGGCGAGGGCCACTTTTGTGACGCCATTCCCAGTTTTTCATTGATCCACAAAAAGTGATCGTTCGTGAAGTGAAACTGGTAATGCGCGATGACCTGATACATGAGCAGGGTGATGGGCCACTGCGCGAGAGCCGGGAGACAACCGGCAAGCGGGTTGATCCCGTGCTTCTTGTTGAACTCCTGGATCTTCTCATTGGAGAGCATCATGTCATCTTTGTACTTCTCCTGAATCTTCTTCATTTCCGGCATGAATCGCTTCATCTCGTTCGATTGCACGAGCACCATTTTGCGAAGAGGCCAGGTCAGGAGCGTAACGGCGAGGGCGACAACGAACAGAGCCAGCACAGCATTGTTGCCCGCGATTTTCATCAGGGCGTCCATTACCATGTAGTAGTAGGTTTTGCTGTTCTGGTCATCCAGTTCGCGGGTGATCTTTTCGTAGAGTGTGATCGCATCTTGCGGAAGTTGCGAGGTGCCGAGGCTTCCCACCGGGTACGTTTTGAGTCCGGATTTGAGAAGGGTGTATGCCTGTTGTTTCTGGTCGAGTTTCTCGGACGCGATCCGTGCCGCTTCCATGGTCGCCGCAAGTCCGGTCGCCGTGTTTTTATACTTGCTCGCCGCAACGGTGTAGTACGTTACGGCGTCCGTGTAAATCTTTTTCGCTTCTTCCTTGCTGCCAGCCGCTATAGCTTCGTCGGCGACTTTGACTTTTTTCGCGCCGTCCGTCAGGGCTTGTTCCGGATTCGCGCTGACCGGGATTTGCGGCCCGAGCGGTGTGCCGGGAGCACATCCGACGGCTCCGAACACGGCGACTACGAATAGTAAAAGAAGCGCGACAAGGCGGGCGGTGGTAAATCGCGGCGTGGTCTTGTCAGTGGGCAACGTGGTTTGCGGGTTCAAAAGCATCTCCAGACGAACTTTCCATTATAGCAGGTGTTGGGGGTTCCGGGACGGGATCGAAACCACCGGGATGGAACGGATGACACCGTCCGACGCGACAGATACCGAGCCAGAGCCCGCGTAGTGCCCCGTGACGCACGATAGCCTGGGCGGCGTACTCGGAGCAGGTCGGTGTGAATCGACATACCGGAGGGCGGAACGGGGCGGTCTTCTGGTAGATGCGTATGCACCCCACTAAAAAACGGCCACCCCACTCTCCAATTCGGTTCACGTTTCGGTCTCCGTATCCTTCTCGCTTATATCTGACACAGGACGCCCCGTTTCGGTTGCACGAAGTACCCCCGCGCGCCGCCCGAGTTCGCGAACCGCGTTTTCGAGTTCCGTATATGTAGACCGCACGGATTCGCTCCGCGCAACAAAAACGGCGTCAAAGCCTTGCCGCCATGCTTCCCTGTCGCTCGCGTTTCCCACGAGTCGGCAGATTTCGCGTAGCCGCCGCTTGACACCGTTACGGTCATGCGCCTTGCCTACTTTTTTTGATACGGAAAAACCGAACCGCCGCGTTTCCGCGTCCGCGCTTTCTTTTGGGTGCCATCGTATATGAAGCACCAGAAGCGGGTTTGCCCACGATTTTCTGCGTCCATATACGGCGGCAAAGTCACGTCGTCGGGCAAGGCGATTCGGTTTCGGTAGCATGAGTGATTAGTGGTCGGTGGTCAGTGTCGGAAAGATCCGCGGTAGCCGCTCGACTCCCGAACTTTCTAGCCACTGGTCACTGACCACTAATCACGAACTAATGCTTGTAAGCGACGACGGTAAGTATGTGCCGACCGCGGTTGCGGCGGCGGCGCAGGACGTTCTGTCCGTCCAGGGTTTGCATCCGTTGTCGGAAGCCATGCACGCGCAGGCGGCGGCGGTTTTTAGGTTGCCAAGTACGTTTCATAAATCAGTCAAAACTCCTCAAAATATCCGGGTCACTATATCACGCGCTTTCGCCGGTCGCAACGGTTGCAAGGAGATCGGTTCGGCGGGTACAGTACAACCATTATGGCAGGCACAAACCCTTATATTACCGCACAAGAATACGAGAAACCGAAACTCCCGTACCAGATAACTATTATTCACGAAGGCGACCCCCACATATTCACCATTGACCCCAAAGATCTACCCTACGAGCGTTCCGGATTGATCGGCTCGATTCTCGATATTTGCGAGGGTCATGATATTCCCCTCGAACATACCTGCGGCGGCGTTCTCGCTTGCTCGACGTGCCACGTTATTGTACGTGAGGGGTTGGAAACCTGTAACGAGGCGAACGATGAAGAGTTGGACCAGTTAGAGGAGGCACCCGGCATCACCATCAAATCGCGCCTCGGTTGTCAGTGCGTCCCCAACGGCACTAAACCGGTAGTGGTCGAGATTCCCAACTGGAACCGCAACGCGGTAAAGGAAACGCCGCACTGAAGCGATGAAAGCGAGATTATCTTATGGCAATGATTGCGGAGTCGCCGCGCAAGGAAACCGAAGTCGGCGAAGGCGAGATTTTTTACCCGGAGAGCGACGGTAAACCGATGGCGGATAACATGACCCAGCATCGGTGGATGTCGCTGATCTTCGGCAACTTGGAGCGACGGTATAAAGACGATCCGAACGTTCTCGTTTGCACTGATCTGTTGTGGTATCCCCTCCAGAACAATCGCGATTTTAATTTAGCCCCGGATGTGATGGTCGTATTCGGGCGTCCGCGATGGGAGCGACGCTCGTACAAACAATGGGAGGAGGACGGCATTGCCCCGCAGGTAGTTTTCGAGATCGTTTCTAACAGCAATTCGATCCACGAGATGTTTACAAAAGTCGCACATTACGGGGCGAGTGGCGTCGAGGAATGTTATATATACGACCCCGATTCCGGCGGACTGGATGCGATCACATTCGTTGACGCGAAAATGATGGTGGTTCCGGTGCTGTACGAGTGGACCAGTCCACGACTTGGCGTGCGATTCGTACCCCAGGAACGTGCGGACATGGAAATATATTTCGCGGACGGTTCACCTTTCCTGTCGAATAAAGAGATGGATTCGCTTCTTGCCTTCCGAACGGAAGAGCGGGATCAGGCACTGGAGCGTGCTAACGCCGAACGCGGACGTGCAGAAAAAGCTGAGGCGGAGACGGACCGCCTGCGTGCGCTACTGACATCGCAAACATCGTCATCCAAGAGTGTGGATTAGGGAGTCTTGCGAAATTTGCGGGCGACATAAAGTGCGACGGCAATGTCCGTCAAAGTAATTGTCAGTAGCCCGAACAGTGAGGACACCGCTAACGACGCAATGAACTGCCAGCCGCCCTGAAAAAGTTTTGGCGCGAGCACGAATGTCATTGTTTGCCACGCAACGCTGTTGACCACGTTCGCCACAATCAGGCTTTTCACCATTGTGCGACGATTTGCAAAAAGTCCCACTCCGACACCTATGGTGACGCTGATTATCACAGCAAGCAAGAACGACAGAGCCTCGAACAAAGGCGGTACACCGTTTCGAAACGATACATAATCACCGAGCACGTTTATCAAAACGCTGAAAAGAAAACGTGAGACCAGCGTCACGAGAAACAACGAACCGGTGATACAGGCGACCTCACCGACCCAGCGAGCGAGCGAAACAGTTTGCGACTTCGTGGTGAAATCACCACGCAGGTCTGTCCGCGTTTGCTCCGGTTGGACATGGTTTTCGGTGTCCGTCTCGCGGTCGGATGGCTGGTAAACATCCGCCGTCTCTTTCTCGCTTTGTTGTAACTGCATACTCGCTTATACCCATATCGATCCGTTTTGCTGCTTGACGGGAAGCCGGTTCGCGGTTACAATCCGTAGCATTATCCGGTTCGTTCGCTCCGAAAGAAAGGCTCCTCATGCCCGTGATTCGTCGCTCCGTGTTTTGCTCCACCATCGTAACTGCTTTGTTTGCGTCCTCCGTGTTCGCGCAGATTCCCGATGTCCCCCCTGTCCCGACAAACGGGGACGTTCAGTCGCCCCGTTCCGAAGCCGCCGCACCGGATGTTTATCCGGTTTCGCCGGAAGAAGCGATTCCCGCCGTGCCGCCGACCGCGTTCACGTCGGATGGCGAGATTCGCGCCATGTGGGTGGTGCGTGATTCGATGCATTCGCGGGCGAAGATTCGCAACGCCGTCGCTCTGGCGAAAAAACATGGATTTAATACGCTATTCGTCCAGGTACGCGGGCGTGGCGACGCCTTCTATAACTCCCAATACGAACCCCGTTCCGAGGAACTTGCCGGGGTCTCTGCCGAGTTCGATCCCCTCGCCGTTGCGGTCGAGGAAGGACACAAAGCCGGGCTGGAGGTTCACGCCTGGCTGAACACACTTTTTGTTTGGGGCAGATCCCGTGCGCCGTGGTCGTCCCGTCATGTGGTCAATGCCCACCCTGAATGGCTTGTTCGCACCAAAGACAACCGTGTTCAACGGACCGACAGTAAGGATTGCGAAGGCGCGTTTCTGAATCCGGCAATCCCGGAGGTGAGAGATTACTTACGCGACGTGTTCAACGACGTCGCGACGAACTATGCCGTAGACGGCGTTCATATGGACTATGTCCGGATGCCCGCGAATCGGTTTTCGTTCGGGGATGCCGATATGCGCCTGTTCCGCGAATGGCTCGCGCCGCAACTCACCCGGGACGAAATCGCCTACGCGGATGCAAAAGTCGCCCGTGGTAGCCGTCTCGCCTGGCACTATCTGCATCCGAAAGAATGGGCAGAATGGCGACGCGGAAATGTTACGGCGACAGTGCTTGCGATTTCCGCGGCGGTGCACGCGACCAAGCCGGACGCGATTGTGTCGGCGGCGGTGTTTCCGAACTACCGGGTCGCGTATGGCGACAAGGGTCAGGCGTGGCGCGAATGGCTGAACAACGATCTGATTGACGCCGCCTGCCCGATGAGTTACAACCAGTCCACACAGGTCGCGGCAAGCCAGATACGCGACGCGGTGAAGTCCTGCCCCGGAAAACCGATCATCGCCGGTGTGGGGGCATGGCAGGTACCTTCCGCATCCGCTGTGGCGAAGGGCAAGGCGTATCGCAATGTCGGTGCGGCGGGCATCAACTTCTTTTCCTACGATGGAATGACGCGCAACGGTCGGTCGGAAAAATATCTGAACTCGGTCGGGCGCGGTTTGTTCGGCTCGCGCTCCGCACCGCGCAACTGGCGTCGCGGCGGAGCGGGGAGTTCCGCCAGCGGAAAGCCGGTCGTCACCCCGAAACTCGAGGAAGCGAACTCCGATGTTCAGCCGTGAGATCGTCCCCGTCGCGCCAGAGGCTGTCGGGATTCACCGGGACCGACTTTCTCAAGCGGTAGATGTGTTGCGATCCGGTGTCGGTTCCTCCTTTCCCGGCGCGACTCTGTGTGCGTTCCGAAAAGATAAATGCTTTCTGGATCTCGCCTTCGGCACACGCGGCGGAAATTCTCCGGCGAAGCTCGAATCGCTCT
>JACMIS010000329.1 GCA_014381035.1 Armatimonadota bacterium | reverse complement strand
ACCCCCAAACACGCGGTCTGATCCTGGAAGGTAGCGCGGAACCCGAATAATTTTGTTGCCGCTTCCAACTCGCGCGCTATTGACAGCATGAGGAACCCCAGGTACAATCACGGAAAAGGTTTTCCGAAAAGCCTTTCTGTTTCTTTGAAAGTAACCTATGCCGATGCCGGTATCCATCCGCGAAGTCGCTGCCCGTGCGGGCGTTTCACTGGGGACCGTTTCTAAAGTCCTTAATAATAGTTCGGGAGCGCAAATCGCTGCCGGGACCAAGGAACGTGTTCGCATTGCGGCTCGTGAACTAGGCTATCATCCGTCGGCGGTGGCGCGGGCTTTGGTTCGCAAGCAAACCGACACACTCGGGGTCATCTTTCCCAGCTTCACGTCGGAATCGCCGATTCGTGGCGGGTTTTTCTCCTACGTTTTCAACGAGATTCTGGAAGCCGCGCATTTGCGGGAGCAAGACATCACGATCCTATCGGGGCGGACCTGGAAGGATGCGCAAACCAGCCTGCCGCAGTACCGCGACGGTCGGTGTGACGGGTATGTAGTTTTCTTCCAGTTTGACGGCAGCGACTTGATCGAATCGTTTTTGGAGAACAAGGTACCGTTCGTATTGGTGAACGACTGCAACGACGACCCGCGCCTCTCTTGCGTGGACGTAGACAACCACGAGTCAGCATTCGCCGCGACCCGGTACCTGCTTTCATTAGGACACCGACGGGTAGCGCACATAGGAGGAAATATTCCCCATGGTCCGGTAGATGGACGACTGGAGGGATACAGGGACGCACTGCAAAATGCGGGGATTCCCTTCGACCCGCGTCTCGCCCCCCCAGGTGATTATTCGTTCGAGTCTGTCGCTGAACGCGTCACGGATCTCATGCAATTACCGGAAAACGAGCGACCGACGGCGATTTTCTGCGGAGCCGACGGTATTGCGATCAGTGCCTTGCGTGTCCTTACGCGGCTGGGACGGCGGGTGCCAGAAGACGTTTCCGTAATAGGGCATGACGATTTACCGGAAGCTTCGCAGGAGCATCCACCGCTCACGACAATGCGCCAGCCGTTCAAACGCATCGGTGCGGCGGTCATTGATGAACTGCTTTCCGTGATCACTAATATTGAGAACCGGGGTAACAAACGGTTTCTACCTGCCGAACTGATCGTCCGTGAGTCTACGGCGAAGCATGTGCCTTAATCAACCGCTGTGGCGACGCGCCACGGCACTGTCAATACATTAGGAGTACGATTCATGAACAATCAACGAAGTCTGTCCCGCCGCTCAGAGGCGGCATTCACACTGATCGAGCTGCTTGTAGTAATAGCAATCATCGCGATACTCGCCGCTATACTTTTCCCCGTGTTCGCGCAAGCACGTGAGAAAGGCAGACAAGCATCGTGCATGTCCAATTTGAAGCAGTTGGCAATCGGCGTTTCGCAATACACTCAGGATTATGACGAGACACAACCCCACGCGGCTCCATTGCCTCCTGATAACTGGTGGGGCGCGGGATGGGTATTTACGGTTCAGCCCTACATCAAGTCGCTCGCTGTGTTCCGGTGTCCGAGCGACGGCGAAGTCAAGCCGATCAACGGGCTAAGTTGGGTGACCGATGGTATGTCCTATGCGCCAAATGCCTATGTAATGGGGTTCTGGGAAGGAAAATATGGGGCGTTCTCGATTGGCGGCGACTGGCAATACAAAGCGAGTGGTTCCGGGGAACTGAATGATGACCGATACACTCTGGTGACGCTTGCCAACATTTATCTGCCCTCTGAGACGATCCTTTTCGGAGAAAAACACAACACCGATCTGATCAACCGGGGAAAAGACGGACACGGAATTCAGGGACAGCCGCCGTTCACAGGAGTGGAATGGATGGATGGGTGGTTCGGTCCTGGGGCAGTCCCCAACGGGGTTGCTACTGGTACCTGGCCGAACGGCAAAACAGGTACCGTGACCATCGCGCACAGCGGAATGTCAAACTATGCCTTCGTGGACGGACACGTAAAAGCCATGAAACCAGAGGCTACCAACCCCGATATGTGGGGGCAACAACGCAAAAATATGTGGGATGCATCCCGGAAGTAGAACGCAATGAACCATCACGCACTAAGACGAGTCGTAGGCACCTGTTCTGTATTACTCGCTCTCGGGATCACAGGGTGTGGTGAAAAACCATCACCTACCGTTCAGAAAAGCACCGGTAGCAAGTTCGTTGCGGCGACGCCGCCCCCCGGCTACGTTGATCAACAACTGGCAAAACGAAATCAGGGACCCCAACCCGGTCCCACTCCGGCAACGAAACTGGCTCCATAGAATCATACATGCCGGAAACGGTCAAGTAAGCACCCGCTTCGTCCAAGACGGAGCGGGTGTTTTTGTTTACAATAAGCGCAGATCAAAACACGGAGGCGGATATGCTCACCGAGACACAAATACAAACCTTTCGCGACCAGGGTTTTTTGAACTATGGACCCGTTCTAACGCCAGACGAGACGCAAGCCCTCCGCGAGGCATTGACACGGACGCTTTCCGGCAAATCGGAGCGAAAGCCGGAAACCAACCGCGACATCGGAGGGAGCAACGGTGTGGTTGTACAGATCGTCAACCAGTGGGAGGTCGAACCCGTGTTTCATACGCATCTTTTCCACCCCCAGATAGTGACGATGGTCGCGCAATTGATGGGTACTGACACGGTTCGGGTCTGGCACGATCAGGTGCAGATCAAACCGTCGCACATCGGCGGTCCGACCATCTGGCACCAGGATTTCCCCTACTGGCCCGTGATTGCACCCGCCGAACTCGTTTCCGCGTGGGTCGCGCTCGAAGACGCAACGGTAGAAAACGGCTGTATGAGTATGGTGCCACGAAGCCATAAATGGGGCGCGTACAACGGCGGCACGGTCGGCAGCATCCCCGACGATTGGGGGCCGGCACATGATGTCGGGTTCGTCCCTGAGGGCGAGAGCGTCGAACCCGTCGCGTGTGAAGTCCCGGCGGGGGGCGTTGTTTTCCACCACTGTATGACGTGGCACGGTGCGCCGCCGAACCACACCGGGCGTGGGCGACCCGCAATCGCGGTCCACTACATGCCGGGGCATACGCGCTACGAACCGACCGACAAGGGGCATCTGGTCGAAGAGCACATTTCCGTAAAACCCGGCGAGCTCCTCGTCGGCGAACATTTCCCGACCGTGATGGAGCGCGGCGAGATTTTGAAAGGGTAACCGAATCGATGAGTAATTTCGAATACAAACAGCGCACGTTCGCGCTGGAAGATTTAGAAGGGCAAACGAAAGCCCTGCATGAAGACGGCTTCGCGCTGATCCCCGGCGTGTTGAACGCCCAGGAAGTGACGGATGTGCGCGACGGAATTGACCGATTGCGCCCGTTCGGTTTCGATCATGTGAGTGTCAACGAGCACTACAAGTGCGTTTTCAACCGTGACCGCCTGTTTCTGGACATGATCGACCGCCCCGGCGTCGTAGACCTTGCGGAAAGCACGATGGGGGCACAGTGTCACATCATCGGCTCTTCGGCATGGCGTTCGCATCCCGGACACAACGGCTGGAGTCCGCACACCGACCATATTCTGGTGACAGTACCCGAGGAAGTGGCGAGCGACCCGAAGGCATTCCCGATCTACCTGTGTACCGCGCACTTCTACCTGGATGATATTACCGACGAAGACCTTTGCCCGACGTATGTGATTCCCGGTTCGCATAAATCGGGGCGTGCTCTCGGCTGGGGTAAGGGACCCGGCGGAGCCGACCCCGACCCGGAGTGGAACGGCAGGAAACTGGAGCCAGTTCTGGTGAAAGCGGGCGATGTACTGTTCTTTCGCTCCGAGATCTGGCATACAGGAAGCCTGAATAAAACCGCCGACCGGATGCGCTACCTGCTCCAGGTACATTACTCGCACCGGACGATAGCACAGCGGTTCTCGCCGTTCCCATGGACCTTCAACCCGGAGATCCTCGCGGTCGCGAACGAACGACAACTCCGCCTCCTCGGCAAACACCCCGAAGGAGCCTACGGGTAAGAGCCGATCCACCCACAAAGGACACAAAGGTTTTTAAGGGTGGGACCCGTCGGATTTATCGGGCGGTTCGGCCTATCGAAAGGCACATAAAACTTACGGAATCTGTATGCTCTTAAAAACCTTTGTGTTCTTTGCGGGTGAATCTTCTCCGTCTACAAAAACATGATCCATTTGGAAAACAAGCATATCTTTGTCGCGGGCGGCTCGCGGGGGATCGGACGAGCGACCGCACTCCTTGCGGCGAAGGCGGGCGCGAACGTATCCGTGAACTTCGTCGCGAACGCCGATGCCGCCCGCGAGACGGTATCGGCGGTGGTCGGGTTTGGGCGAAAATCGGTCGCGGTGCAAGCCGACATTGCTAACGATGACGGCGCGGAGCGAGCGATAGATACCGCAATAGCGACACTGGGACCGATTCACGGTGTCGTGGTATCCGCCGGAATCTTCGAGGGATCACCGATAGAGGAAATGACCGGCGAATTTTGGGACCGAACGATAAACCTCAACCTGCGCAGTACATTTCTCGTGGTGAAAGCGGCGGCGCGTCACCTGCGGGCGCAATCTGAGGGCGGGTCTGTGGTCATCTTTACTTCAACGGCGGGGCAACGCGGCTCTTCCGTTTACTCTGCCTACGCGACGAGCACGGGGGGGCAACTTCTTTTTATGCGCTCCATGGCGAAAGAACTCGCCCCCGACCGGATTCGTGTCAACTGCGTCGCGCCGGGTTGGACGGAAACCGACATGAGCCGGGAAGCGATGGACGCCGAAGGTCGTGAGGGGATTATCGCCTCGATTCCGCTCGGCAGAATCGGCAGACCGGAAGACCCGGCGAGTGCCGCGCTGTTTCTTTTATCCGATCTCGCTGAGTTTATCACCGGCTCCACAATCACCGTAGACGGTGGCTATGATATGCGTGGATAAGTTGGTTGTTTTTTCGTTGTCTCGATTCCGTCTTTCCTTCCGTGTTCGCAGTGTATTGGCATAAGCGGCGAACGCTGCGAGAAACTACACAGTGAAGCGAGGTATAGGGAAATGACGACAACGGCTACGGTAAAAGAAGCACGGTATGTGCTGACAAATATCGAAAACAACAATAATAAGTTCTGGAATATACGCCTGTTCGCGGACGGCTCCTGTGAGACGCACTGGGGACGCGTCGGCGAGGACGGGCAGCGTAAATCGGCGGGGGCGTTCAGCGAGACACAGTTCGACGCGAAGTGTCGCGAAAAAGAGAACAAGGGATATCGACTGCAAAAAACGCTGGCGAATACCGCGACCAGCACCAAAGCTGCCGAAGGCTCGCGCCTGTCCGGTATCGCCGCCGACCAGATTTCGTGCGACTCGCCGGAAACGACCGCGCTCGTCCGGCACCTTGCTCGCGTCAATGTTCACCGGATTCTCGAATCCACGACGCTCTCCTACGACGAATCGAAGGGGACGTTCAGTACGCCGCTCGGCATCGTTACCGCCGACGCGCTCACCGAAGCACGCACTTTGCTGGCGACCATCGGTGATCTGGTGAGCGGTGGTGATTTCAGCCCGAAGACATTTTCGTTGCCGCTGAATGACTACCTGATGCTGGTGCCGCAAAATATCGGACGTGCCAAACCGGACCCGAAAGTGTTGTTCCCGGACCTGGAAGCCGTCCGCAAGCAAAACGGTATTCTGGATTCGCTACAGGCGAGTCTCGACATGGTATTGAACGCGCCGGAGAACGCCGAGGAAGCCCGTAAAGCGATTGTCCCGAAACTGTTCGAGGCGAAACTCACACTGGTCGAAGATGTCTTCGAAATCGAGCGTATCCGACGTAAGTACCGCGAAACGAAGCAAAGCATGCATGTATGCAACCATCTGGACGTAAAGCGTGTTTTCAAGGTCGAACTTCCGGCGATGGCGCAAGCATTCGAGAATGACGGCGTGAAAATCGGCAACGTGCAGGAATTGTGGCACGGAACGCGTGCCGGAAACTTGCTTTCTATCCTGAAATCCGGATTCGTGATTCCGCCGAGCAATGCGCCGCACTGTACTGGTCGACTTTTCGGGAACGGTGTGTATTTCGCCAATTCGTCGACAAAATCGCTGAACTATGCGTACGGCTATTGGGGCGGGGGCGGGCGCGATGAGAACTGCTTTATGTTCCTCGCCGACGTGGCGATGGGCAAATATTACGTCCCCAAATACGGCGAGAACCTGCCGAAAGCGGGTTTCGATT
>JACMIS010000328.1 GCA_014381035.1 Armatimonadota bacterium | reverse complement strand
GCGGCCCTGGCCCCCCCGGGGGGACGACGCGATACTAACGATTGCCGGGTGATACCCCGGACGCGCTGGCTATAGCGTGGACAAAGGGGCGGGTAGCAGATTGCCCGGATCCACCCGCACCGGGGTGCCACCGCCGTTCTGTGCGTCGAGGTTGTACCCCTCCGTCGGGCTGTTCGCCGTGACGCGCAAAACATTGCACGCGGCTTTGTGCGACAACTCACTCCAAAGATCGTTATCGAGCCATGCGCGTAGCCGTCCGAGTGACTTGCTACCGACGACGATCAGGTCCGCCGACTCGGTTTCCGCCACTTTCATGATAGTCTCGGCGGAGCGACCAGGTACCACCACGTGACGGTTACGAACGCCCATGTCGCGGAGTTGCGCACTCAATCGGTGCACACTCGTGTTCAGTGTTTGGGTGTGTTGGTCCACCATTTGAACGGCTTCCAGTCCGCTATAGGTTTTCCCGGTGACACGGGCGGGATCAACCACACTGATAAGAACGATGCCCGCGCCGTACCGGCGGGCGAGGTCCGCCCCGACTCGGGTGACACGTTCGCTAAGCGGCGTCTCATCAACGCAAACAAGGATCGTTTTATACATGACTTTACTCTATACCTTCCAGATGGTTATGTGCTCTGGTGTATTCTACGCCTTGTAAATCGGTCGAGTGCCGTCTGTGCGACGACCGGCACAAAACTCGCGATAGTCGGCACCCCAACGCGTATACGCATCGAACGTGGGCATGTGGAAGCGTCTTGGGGGTGTCTTCATCCCCATGATGTGGTACAGAGTTTCAAGCGCGGCGTCGAAAGCCGATCGAGGGCGCGGGCGACACCGGCTATGGGACGCCGCTTCGCGCCCGCGCCGGATCATGCCAGCCGCTTAGTTTTCCCAGGGGAGTTTTGCCGCGCCACCGCCACGTTTGGTTTCTTTGGGCTTGGTTTCGGGTTCGGCGGTCGGGGCAGGTTGTGTTCCCATACCGCTGAGGGGAGACATGCCACCGGCCGGTGTAGGCGATTGTGTCTGCGATTGCGACTGCGTGGGGGCAGTCATGGTCGGCATTTCGACTGGTTTTGTCGGGATACCGGTCTGCGAGGTGAGATCGGTCTTCGCCGGGGCGGTCGCGAACTTACTGACCGCGACGAACGGCAGGGCGCAATACAGTTCGATGTCGGAGGTGCGGAAATCGAGTAGCGCGGTTGCCGGTCCCGGAATCCGTTTGGGAAGGACGCGGTCATCGGCTTTTACTTCGCGCCGCGTCTCCTCGTTCATGCCCGGGAGTGTCACCATATAGGTGACCATGCGCCCGTATTCGGAGTCGCCGGTCGAGTTATCCACTTTAACGATGCGTGCCATCACCGGGGCACCGTTCTCTATCAGGTTCGCGGCGCGGTCGCGGTGCTGTTTCATCTTCGCCGGAAAGACCGTGACCATCACGGCACCGCCGAGGGCGAACAGGGCACCGCCGACGATATAGGGCAGGTCCGAAATCCCGGTCGCATTACTGGAAGCGACGAAAAACAGTATCATCCCGACGACCAGTAGTGCCCCGCCGAGCCCGAGGAGAATCGGTGCGTTCGGCTGATTCAGATCCGGGTAGGGAGAGGGGGCATAGCGGCGCGGCGCGGCTTCCATGAGCTCGCGCTCGGGCGACCAGGTACCGCCATCGAGTGCGGGTGGGGTGGGAACGGACATCCTGCGGTTTTCTTTCCTTCCTCAAACCTGTTTTCTGTAATCTCGGAAAGCCCGATATATTTTCTTCGGACGATAACCACGCGCTTCAAGTTCCGCGCGTGCGGCTCGCGGCAAGGCATTGTGCTACGATTTCGAGCAGTCCGTCTGGCTCGAACGGTTTAGTCAGGTACAGGTTCGCACCAGCCGCCAAGCCTTGCTCGACATCCGCGTCCTGCGCTTTCGCGGAAAGCATGATGATCGGCACCAGGGCATGATCGGGATCGGCACGGATCGCTTCCGCGACTGTATACCCATCCTTGCGCGGCATCATGACATCGAGAATGATCAATTCCGGCTGGAACTCGCCGACGACCTGCAACGCTTCTTCGCCGTCCGACGCGGTACGCACGTTATATCCCTGTCGGTCGAGGACGAATTCCATCAAGCGCACGATCACCGGTTCGTCATCCACCACCAGGATACGGCTTGCCGGGGGCGTCCCCGCTGTTGCTACTTCGGATACCATGCTTGCGGTCCTTTTTATCGTCCCGGCGAAGCGAACCACTACACCGGTCCGGCGAAACGTTCCTTGACGTGCCTATTGGCTATGAACCCGCGTTTCTCCTGCACGAAACGTGATTCCGTCCGTCAATTTTTACGCGAAAGATCTATCTCGCCGGGGATCTCCACGCGCGCGTTCGTCAGCGCGATGGTGCCGCGATACCGGTCTCCCCCGTTGATTGGCTTGACCAGAGAACCGGACACGGTATTCGTTGTCGTAACGACTTCGCTGTTGACCGTTTCGCTCACCGTCACGCTCGCGGTAAAGTAGCCGGACTCCCGCACGGTACCGCGCAGCGTGTGCGTTTTGTTTTTCGCGGTGAAAACCCCATACGTGTAGGCAGTGCTGTTTTGCAGTACGGCGGTGAAGGTGCCGTCGTCGGAGACGGTGATGGTCGCCGGACCATTGATGGTAACGCGGTTGTTCACCTTGTCGTCCGGTTCCGTAGCCGCTTCCCAGAAGCCCTCATACTGTCCGGCGAACGTGATTCTGCTCGCGGGTGACCCAGAAGGCGTCGGGGTTACCGTGTCCGATCCGCCGCAACCGGCGAGCGCGAACGCGAAAACACAACTCAGGGCGAGAACGGGAGCGAAACGAAATGAGCGCATACTTTTCCTTTTACACTGTCAATGGTAGTACCGGTGCCGCCACGTCGGCGGGGAAGGCAATTCATCGAGGGCGATTCGACCAAGCGCGGCGATGCCCGCGGGGGAGAGACGAAAGCCTTTCGCCGTCGCGGTTTCGAAAGGGTCTCGCTGAAGGTTGGCCCGAAATACCATGTCCTCAACCGCGAGAATGGCGATCTGCCGCAGTTGATACCGGTCGAGCATTTCCAGAGCGTCGCGCGTCTCGCCGACGAAATCATCCTCGTACTCTTCGTCGCCCGCGCAGTCGGCGAGCACGCGCAGGTACGCTTCCGTCGCGCCGCCGACGATCCCCATTTGCTGGAGCAGGACGCCGCGCTTGAAATGATGCAGGGGTTCGTTCGGGTCGAGGCGGCACAACTCCTGCGCGACGCGGAGGGCGTCGGAAAGCAGCCCGCGCTGCAGATACGCCGCCGATAGGATATCGCGTGCGGTTATCGAACGCGGTACGAGCGTGAGGAGCAGTTTCGCGCTGGTGATCGCTTCGTCGGTCGCGCCGACTTCCAGCGACAGTTCGGCTAACGCTTCATGCGGCGCGGGGTTCGAGGGGGCTTCCTCGGTAGCACGGCGCAGCACGGTCAACGCTTCGCCGATCCGCTTGGACTCCTTCAAAAGGCTCGCCATTTTCAGCGAAGCGCGGGTCGTCCCCGGAACGGTCTGGGTCAGGCGGCGCAGGTGTGCGACCGCTTTATCCGGGTGTCCGGCGGCGACTAGGGCGTCGGCGCGGCGCAGGGACCGTGTTTCGCGGGCGAGTTGCGCCGGGACCAGCGCGGCGTGATGGGTTTCGCGCAGCGCAAGCGTGGTCGAACCGACGAGTCTTGCGGCGTTATTGTCGGTCATCACGGTGTCTTCGGCAGTGCCGGTTTTCACGGACATAAGCGTTGATGTTTAAACGGGTCGAGAAACGATGGCGGTGAGGGAGTGGTTTCTCCGTCGAATGCTTACCGTCATTATGGCACAGAATCGGGTTTGAGGCAAGGCGAGTAAGGGAGGGGATAGGGGGCAGGTCATAGGGGAGAGGGAATGGTTCCGGAAAAGGACACGCGGTACGCATACCGCACCGGTGACCTACTCGCGCCCTCCCTCACCCAATGCGACGGACAGAAACCCTTCGGCGTCGTCCAGCAACGTTTGCGCTTTGGCGGCATCCACGTCACGTCGCGCCATTACGATGGCGAGCTTTACCGACCCGGACGATTCCGCGAGCAAGCCGGACGCTTTGTCGTCCGAACCGACCTGCCCGATCTCGCGCACTAACCGTTTCGCCCGCTCCTTGAGTTTGGCGTTCGTGGTCTGCACGTCCACCATGCGGTTGCCGTAGGTCTTGCCCCAGCGGATCATCGCGCCGGTGGAGATCATGTTGCAAACCAGTTTTTGCGCGGTTCCGGCTTTCAGGCGGGTCGAACCGGTCAGCACTTCGGGACCGGTCACGGCTTCGATAGGGATTGCGGCTTCCCGGGACAGGGGGGCGTCGGGAACACAGGAAACGGAGACCGTGACTCCCGCGCCACGTTCCCGCGCACGGCGGAGCGCGGCACGGACATACGGTGCGCCCCCGGAAGCCGACAAGCCGATCACGGCGTCGTTTTCCGCGACCGCCGCGTCCTCCATCGCTTGGATTCCGGCGTCGGTGTCGTCCTCCGCGCCCTCGACCGCTTTTAACAGGGCACGCTCCCCGCCCGCGATGATCCCGAACACCCGCTCCGCCGATACGCCGAACGTCGGCAAACACTCTGCGGCGTCCAGACACCCGATACGCCCCGACGTTCCCGCGCCGACATAGATCAACCGCCCGCCGCGCCGCAGACAGTCGCTGACGGCGTCCACGGCGCGGGCGATCTGCGGCAGGCATTTCCGCACGGCATCCGTAACGGTCGCGTCTTCCTCGTTGATGCGTCGCAGCAGTTCCACGGTCGGCAATCGGTCCAGGTTTTCCGTGCGCGGATTCGGTTGTTCGGTCAGGGGTATATTGGTCACAGTAATATTCACGGCGTATTGTACCGCCCGCGCGATGGTCTCTACAGCAGAGCGTATTAAGACAGGAATCAAAAACAATGGAACTAATACCGGGCGAATTGGGAGTCGTACAGAACAGCCCGACTCTGGTCATCGCGAACAGTGATAACCCCGAGTCCCTGCGGGTCGCCGCGTATTACCGCGCTTTCCGCAAATCCGCGAAGTTGCTGGCGTTGCCGCTCGGTGCCAAAGAAAGTCCGGCGAACTACCGGGGTGGCGAGGATTACCAGAAAAACATTGAGAACCCGCTGTTCGCCTACCTCCAGAAGACCGGGTTCCGACCGGATTACATCGTTCTTTCCCGAAACATCGCGATGTGGAGCGACGGTCTGCCTACCGCACAGGGCGCGAACGGCATGGGCGCGGTTTCGATAGACTCGCTCCTCGCCAGCAGCCCGCTCCGGCGCGCCGCAGGTAGCACCCTGCATTCCGCCGTCCCCAACCCTTACTACGCCGGGACGGGGCGGAAAGCACCGCTCACCCGCTTCTCCGCACGGCGTTTCAAGTCGTTCATCGTCGCCCGGCTGGAAGGCAGGACGCTGGCGGCGACGCTCGCGCTGGTGGAACGGGCGAAGCGGGCGACGAAGGCGCATGACGCCCCGGTTTTCGTCCGGAGTATGGGCTACCCGTTCTGGGACGCACAACTGAAAGATCTGAAGACCGATTTCGCCATGGGGGTCGAACTCGCGCCGGTGGGTTCTCGGGAGTTGCCGCCTCCCGCATCCTACATGGGATATGTCGGGCACGGGAACGTCGAGCATGTTCGCACGCAAAAAGAAGAAAACGACCGGTTGAACTTCCTTCCCGGCGCGATAGCGAACCTGTCACTGTCGTTCACCGGGAGGGCGGCGGCATGGCGCGAAACCGAGCCGACCCCGCCCACGGCGCAAGCGACGGTGGCGGAGTTGATGGCACACCCGCACGGTCCGACGGTCGGTACCGGCACGATCACGGAGCCGTATCTCAATTTTTGCGCCCAGGCGTACCCGATGATCCGGGCGTATCTCGCGGGCATGACAGCGGGCGAAGCGATCACGCGCTCCCTGCCGATGCTCGCGTGGAAAAACATTATCATCGGCGACCCGCTCGTTGCGCCGTTCGCGCGGCACGGCTAACGCGCCCGTCGGCTTCCACCAACGAATCCCGCAATCCACGGTAAGTTTAACATTCTCTTAACCTGCGCTTAATACGCATCGGGTATATTCCAAACGAATAGTCTATACAATTCAAAGTATGGAAGGACAATACCCCTCATGAAACGTAACGGTTTCACTTTGATCGAACTGCTCGTCGTTATCGCCATAATAGCCATCCTCGCCGCGATTCTTTTTCCCGTTTTCGCGCAAGCCCGCGAAAAGGCGCGTGCCGCCGCCTGTATGTCCAACATGAAGCAGATCGGCACCTCGATGCTGATGTATGTACAGGACTACGACGACACTTTGCCGGAACCGGGCTTGGGCGGGGTTTTCCGGAACGCTACCAATACGGGCTTGGGGCAGTTTTTCGCGGGGGTGTTCCCTTTTCATCTTGCGGTCCAGCCGTATGCGAAAAACTACGAACTGTTCGCGTGTCCGAGCGACAGCCTGCGACAAAACGCTTCGGTGGACCGCTCCGGGATGCCGGTGATGCTCGCCGCCGCCAATGTTCCCGGTGCCGCGACACTGCCGCCTTACTCGAATACGATTGCGTATCACGAAGCGGTCGCCAAAGTTGTCCCGAACTCCTATGCCACCAACTTCTACCTGTCGTATACCTACGGATTCACACCCCGCGACGGTAGTGCGGTCGTCAACTCGACGGACTGCGCACCGTCGCCTACCTGTACGCCGACCTACACCGGACGGGGAAGAGCGATCTATGAGATCGTGGAACCGGCGAACGTCTGGATCTTGACCGAGTACGCCACGAACCCTTCCAACGGAAACGGAGGATGGTACACTTTCCCCGGCTACCTGAATGCGAATGCGACTGTGGGTAATCGCCAACGCTGGCGTGGCGGACGCCGCCACCAGGATGGTCGTATGTGGCTTTTCGTGGATGGGCATGCCAAATGGTATAAAGACGTGCCGTTTGAAACCAGTCCCGGTGTTCCTGTGCCGGACGACACGATCCGGCAGCAATATGACGCCAAACTGGTTTACACCTACCCGAAGTAAGGTCAAATCTCCTGCCCCCGACTATAACGGGGGCAGGTACAAGGGATAGAACGATCATGCCTTTTACGCGCCGTACTTTTCTCCGCCAGGCGGCGGTCGCATCGCTTCCTGTCTCCGCCGCCGCGATGTTACCGGTTCGCCACGCCGCTGCCGCTGCTGGTTCGCTGGAGAATGAGCCCGTACCACTGACCCTGCTTCATACCAACGATCTGCACGGGCATGTGTGGCACCCCGATGAACCGCGCGGACTCGTGCGCCTCGCCTCGTTCGTGAAGCAGGTGCGCTCCGAAATGCCGAACGTTCTGTTGCTGGACGCGGGCGATATTATTCACGGCACCCCGGAGGAAAAAGCGTTCGGCGGGTTGGCGATCCTCGACACGATGAACGCGCTTCGCTACGATGTCGCGACGGTTGGGAATCACGAGTTCGATTTCGGGCAGACCGTTTTCCGGAACGCGCTCGCGCATGCCCGTTTTCCGATGCTTTCCGCGAATGTCGTCGAGGAAAAGACCGGCAATCCGTTCGGCGGTCTGAAGCCGTGGACGGTGCTGACGAGCGGGGGGGTGCGCGTCGGGGTGTTCGGGCTGACGACACCGACCACGGTGCAGATCGAATGGCCCCGGACGCTGGAGGGGATCGTTTTCGCCGACCCGTTCGCGGCGGCACAAAAAGCGATCACGGAACTGCGCACCGACGCCAAGGTGGACTGCGTCATCGCGCTGTCGCATCTGGGCTTCGAGGACGATAAGAAACTCGCCGCCACCGTGACCGGGATGGACCTGATTATCGGCGGTCATTCCCACACGATGCTCGACGAACCGGTCTGGGTAAACGGCGTTCTTATCGCCCAGACCGGGGCGCACGGACGCGCACTCGGGCGCATTGACCTGATGGTGCGAAAAGCGCAGGGGACGGAGCCCGGTTCCATTTTCAGTGTCAACGGCAAAGACGGAAAATGGTGGGGCTCCGACGGCGTTCTCGCTCCTACCAACCTTCCCTACCCGGAAAAACCACTCCTGAAGCCGGTCGAAGGTACGGAAAGTGACCCCACGGCACTGGCTGCCTACCTGCCGTGGAGCAATAAACTGCGCCCGACGCTCGAAGAAACCCTGACAACCGCCGCCGAACCGTTGCCCGCCCTGCGCGTTTCCACGCAGGAAACCGCGCTCGGCAACCTTTTCGCCGATGCGATACGTGTCCGGATGAAGACCGAGATCGCCTTGATGTCGTCCGGGCAGATCGCGCTCGTCGGGCTACCCGCCGGGAAGGTGACTACCGGGGATCTGTATCGGGTGCTCGGCAGTTATACGCGCCAGCATCTTGTCGTCGCCCGTATCCCCGGCGCGGCAATCGAGCGGGTGCTGACCACGGTGCGGAGCGGGGAGAATATAGCGCGTTACCCGGTCCATTTGTCGGGCGTGACGGTCGGTAGCGACGGCACGGTTCGCGTTGGGGCGGAACCGATAGCGGCGGACCGGGTCTACACGATAGCCTCGGCGGCGCACGTGATCCAGGATTACTTCTACGCCAAGCCGGACGTCGAAATCGTGTCCGACGCGGTAGATGCGCCGACGGTGCGCGACGCGGCGATTGCCCATCTGCGCGGACACGCCGCGCTGACGAACGAACTGCCGAGTCCGCCGCGCTGGTTGCCGGTGGCGGTGCTGGATGAGGTGCCTCCCCCTCTTCGCTGATGCGGGTTCTTCTACTCCGTTCGGGGGTTTCACCCCCGAGACACAAGCGGTAGCCGGGGCACGAGTGTCGGTCAGCCCACGCCTATCGCTCCTCAGAACCACTGCGCACGGGGCGGGGTGTCACGCCGCACGACTACCGCCGAAAGCGTTTGAATTTCCCAGCGCGGACGCGACACGGGCAGGTGCGGCGCGTGGAATACGGGCATCGGCTCTTCACGCCGGTACGTGCGGTCGCTGAGGCGACGGACGCCTACCGGTCGAACCGTGATCGTTTCCGGCGTCACCGAAATGCGCAGGTAATGATACAGGAGCCCGGATTCGCCATCCCCGGCGGTGGGACCGTATCCCGCCATCACGCACTCCTGGGCACCCGCCGCCCGGAGTGACCCGTAATAGCCGCGCAGTCGGGACAGGCGGCGCGGCTCCAACAGAGAGGGGCGCAGGGAGATCTGACCGCCACCCCCGGTGACGAACAGACCCGCGTTGGGTAGGGCGGAGGAGCGTATCCACTCAAAGGCGTGAGAGTGCCCCGCCAGAACCACGTGAACGTCATGGCGTTGGAGCACGGGCAGGATATTGGCGCGGACCCCCTGAACATCCGGGCGTTCGCAACGGTTGTTGATCGTCGTGTAGAGCGGGTGGTGCAGATACACGATCCGCCACGCGTGGGGGCGGTCGCGTTCCGAAGCGGTCAGTGCCCGATCTAGCCACTCCAACTGCGCCCGGTCGTGGTCTTCGGGGCGGTATCGCTGGCGGCGTTTTTCCTGCGCCAGTTCGCGCTGCACGTCGAGTGCTTCCTCGCTCAACCGATGCAGGTGTGCGTCCACGTCCGTGTTCAACCCCGTCGCGTCTGCCCATTCAGTCTGGGACCGCTCCAGCGCGTCGCGTTGTTCCAGCAGATCGTCGCGCAGGGGATCGCCTTTTTCGAGGTCCGCCAGCACTAGCTCTACCTCGCCGAGCAGGGCGCAGGTGTCGTCACTGACTTCGTCCAGGTGGCGCAACACCGATTCGGCGTTCTCCGCCGAATCCGCCTGACGCAGATCCGTCGCGCCGTCTGCCCAGTGGCGGGCGGTCAACGCCGTCCGGTCCGCGAGACGTTTCGTGCTCTTGTCCGCGAGAGCCGCACCCAGTCCCGTCAGGGACTGCACGATCTGGCTTACTTGCTCGCTGAGCGCGGCGCGGCGGACGGTATCGGTGCCGATCTGCCGTCGCAAAGACGCCTGTTGCTCGTCCCGGACGCGTTGTTCGCGCCGGAGTAACCGGTCCAGTGCGGCGGCTCTCTTTTCCAGCGCGGCGATGTGCGCGGCGGCGTCGCGGCGTACCTGCGCGGCGTCCACCGTTTCCGGTGCGGGGGCGTCCAGCGTGTTGGAGTCTACGGCGAAGAAATCCACGCCGCCGACGCTATACTGGTAGTAACGGTTCGGGATCTTCGTCCGCTCGCCGGGGCGGTACGGCAGTGGTCCCGGCGTCGCGCGAGCTTCCGGGGAAAGATCAACGAACGCTTCCATGTACGCGCGTCCCATGTCGGAGCCGCCCTCGGGCACCCCGAACGCGAATATCTTGTGCGCGAGGGCGCGTAGCCCCCGCCCCAGGAGGGGCACACGATACAGCCACTTCGCCCAGGAGCCGAGGTCGTAATAGTCGTGGTTGCCGGGAACGGGCAGGAACGGCAGGCGGAACACCATGTCGTCCACCGTGCTCCCCTGCGTCAGAAACGGTCCGTAAGGGCGGCGGAAATTGCGGTCGTACAGGCGACGCTCGCCCGCCATATAGATCACATCGCCGGTGTGAACCACGAGCCGTGCGGAACCGTTCCCGACCGGCGCGGCGGCGTCGCGCCCCATCTCGCGCCCGACGGCGTCCTGTGGGGAGTCCTCCGGTCCCGCCGAGTCGGCGTCGCCCGTGTCGCCGATAGCCAGAAACTCCCACGTGTCGTGCTCCGTCGCCGGATCGGCGGGCGACGATAGCGGGGGCAGTTCGATCCGGTGGTCCGTCGCCGCGTCGGTGACTTCGGCGGTTTTGGCAGTGCCCCGGTCCGGGGTCCAGCGTTTGATAATGTCGCGGTCGTTGGGAGATTTCAGCCAGTTAGAAACGGTAAAGAAGGGCATGGTGGTTTGAGGGGGCGTCGCGCGTCGCGGTAGTCCGCCCTCGCCGCGCCCCGCGTCATTTTACCCGACAAGTGTCCTTAATCAGATTTCGGGCGGGGACCGACACGCGGGTCTCGATTCGGGACGGGCGGGGTATAACCGCATACGCCATGCCGAACCTTCCCTCTATCGTTCCGCCGCCTGTGCCGTCTCTCCCCTCACTGGACGAGCACCACGAGTTTCACCTGCACCTTGTCGGGCGCGAGTGGGCGATCCGACACGCCGGGATGGTCCTGTCATACGCCGAGGAAGCGGCATACCTGCGTGCCCTGCACGAGAAGCGTAACAACATCCCCTACGGCATCGCTCTATGGCCCGCCGCCGTCGCGCTGGCGCATGAACTCGCGGCACTGGCTACGGAGGGGGCACTGGCGGGAAAGCGTGTGCTGGAACTGGGCGCGGGGACCGGACTGCCCGGCATCGTGGCGGCGGCACTGGGAGCGGCGGCGGTCGTGCAGACCGACTCGTCCGAGATCGCGCTCGACCTTTGCCGACGTAACGGGCGCGAGAACGGCGTCATGAACATCGTCTACCGCCGCGCCGATTGGGATGGGTAGGACGACGACGCGACGTATGACTGGGTCATCGGCTCCGACATCCTGTACGCCGAGCCGATGCACGGACATCTGCGGCGCATCTTCGCGGCGAACCTCGCGCCGGGCGGCACGGTTTTGATCGCGGACCCGTTCCGCGCCCCGAGCCTGCGCCTGTTAGCGGGGCTGGAAGCGGAGGGCTGGCAGGTCGGTTTTACCAAATGGAACCTGGGTGACGACACGCCGCCGCGCCCCGTCGGCGTTTTTCAACTCCGCCGGTAGCGTCTCCACTGAGATGCGCAGTGACATCGGCGGCGAGTTGCCTTATTCGCACAGCACCTGGATCGCACTATGCACCCCGTCCACGACCAGTGCCATGCGGTCGTAATCCAGCGTCTCCGGCTTGTCGTGCGGGGTGTGATAGTTGGGGTTGCGGTAGTACGAGGTGTCGGTGATCATCACCGCCGGATAGCCCGCGTCCCAGTAGTTCCGGTGGTCCGAAAGGGCGATGCCGGGGACGGTCGCCGGGGCGGCAAGACTGCGCACGGGAAGTGCGGACGCCTTCCGCATGGCGTCCTCGATCCGCCGGATCACCGCCGTCTCGTCCGCGCGCCCCACGACCGCGATAAAGTTTCCCTCCGACGGGTAGGTGGCTTTGAGCGCGGGAACGGGGTAATCCTGGCTGTTCGGTTTATCCGAAAAGTAGCCGATCATCTCCAGGCTGATCATGGCGCGTACTGCGACGCCTTTTTTTCGGAGCGACGCCGCGTGAACCGCGCTACCCATCCGGTCGGTGCCGAAATGCGGCGGCTCTTCGAGCGTGAAGGCGACCATTTCCACCCGCAGGGGCAACTGCGTGTCTTTCAGGCGATGCGCCAGTTCTATCAAACCCGCTACCCCGCTCGCATTGTCATCGGCAGCGGGGTACGGACCGGCGGCGTCGTAATGGGCACCCACCACCACCCGTTCCGGTGTCTCGGGTCCGAACGCCGCCACGACGTTGTGGTACGTCTTGCCGTCCACGCGGTAAGTCTGCTCGGAAGTACGCCCGCCCGCCTGTTCGAGTTCCGCGCGGATATAGGCGGCGACCCGGTCCAGATTCTCGGTGTGGTGGTGATCCCGAGGCGAGAGGGTTTCCGCCAACATACGGACGTGGGACTCCAGCCGCCCGGCGACGGCGTTCGGGGTGGTGCCCGTGACGCCGCCGGAATCCCCGCCGGAGGAGGCAGCATCGCCCGATACTACCAATTTTCGCCCGCGTAGCCGCCGCGATAACGTCCAGGCACCGCCTGCCAGACCCGCGAGCGCGACAGCCCCGATGAGCGTCAGGCGACCCGATGCTTTATCCATGAGATCCTCCCATACGCCGTTCTCTGTCGGGATGCCAGTCCCAGCACTTTCACGGTGCCGGGGCGGGGGGCGCGACTACACGGTCAGTCTCGGGAGAGGCCCGTCGCCGCAGAAGTCGGGGTTGCCGAATTTTGTGACCTTGTGACCGAAGCCGTGGGCGATGGACATCAGGAGGCGGTTGTGCGGGACCTTGCCGTACTGGAGCGAGCGTCCCATCTGCCAGCCGAGTCCGCCGCCGACGACCACGAACGGGATGTTTTCCAGCGTGTGCGAGTTGCCCTGCCCCAGTTCGTTGGTCCAGATGATCGTCGTGTTGTCCAGCAGAGTTTCGCCCGCGCCGCCGCCCGGTTCGGGGGTTTCCGCGAGCCGTTTC
>JACMIS010000327.1 GCA_014381035.1 Armatimonadota bacterium | reverse complement strand
GAAAGGACCGAACCAGAGCCACGAAGCAGAAACATAGCACCGCAGGTGAGAACGATCCAACGATGCGTTGGCGCCGTCCGCGAAGGACAGAAAAAAGAAAACAGGGTGAATATTAGCGGTCTGGCGAAATGTCGTAGTTGACCGACGACAGGTTGATCGTTTTATCCGTGCTGCCGGGTTCGAACGACGGCACCATCCAGATTCCGGCTTTGGGCCAGATATAGTGAACTTCGCCGGGACCGTTGCCCGCCGCGTTTGAATCGCTCGATGCGTTCTTTACCTGGAACCATTTGCTGTGACCATCGGCGAACGACAGATTGTCGCCATTGTTGTGGACGACGCGCATCCGGATCTTGTTGATAAAGTCGGGGGTCTCGATGGTGACATAGGTACAACCCCAACTGGTGCCATACGGCTGGAGACTGTTGCTATGTTGGAAAACAATCACATTCGCCGGTCGAATGACCTCTGCCAGAGAGCGCGGGCGATCCCATCGGGTACGCGCCGCAGCGCCAGTCGGGGATTGATAGTAATCGCCATAGGGATAGCTGTCGTCCGAACCGAGCAGGTAATTGTAGGAGTAGTTATTCGTGATCGGTTTGCCGTCGTACTTGGCGCAGGTATTCGCGCCGACGAAGTCCTGGGGCATGGACGGGCACAGGAACAGATCCCGGCTCTTGATGTAGGGTTGCAGAAGCAATGACCAGCCGTTGAACGGTTCGTTGGCAGCGTTCTTGACGCCTTCTAGAACAGTATAGGGTTCTTCCGCCCCGCCGACGAGCGGGAATGATTCATCGTAATCCTGTGCATAGGAGAGCGTCGCCAGTCCGAGTTGCTTGCCGTTGGAGAGGCAGGTGGTCTGCCGTGCCTTGGCGCGAGCCTGAGCGAACACGGGAAAAAGTATCGCGGCGAGGATGGCAATAATAGCGATCACCACGAGCAGTTCGATCAGGGTAAAGGCTCCGGCTTTATGCGCGGAATAGGAACGAGGAGAATCAATCATGAGCGTGTACTTTCTACGATTATCAAGAGAAGTGAGTGATGGTGGGCGATTACTTCGCTTCTTGCGATGTTGGTATCGCTTTGGCGTTGGGGTCGGTATCGGAGGTTTGTGCGCATCCTTGACCGGCGATTAGCAGAAAAGCAATCACGGAGACAAATGCCACCGAGTAAATGCAACGAGACCACTGAGAATGCAACGATTTAACCATATGTTTTTCCAGGCACGGACAAGCTACGCATGCCCGCTATTTCTGTAGTGGCGTTAAAAACGTATACATTTTACCCGGATGGCACCGCCTGATTGTTAAATTTTGATTAAGGTTTGATTAAGGAAAGATTAAAAGTTGTCTTTTTACACACGTCATGCAGATATTGTGGAGGGTATACTCACGCTTATCTCAGGAGGAAACGGACAATTGAATACTATGTTGCGTAGCCGTGCTCGGTGGTCGTTCGCAGGAACCGGGATCACCCTCTTGCTGACGGTCGTAGTCGGGTTCCTGACCGTATTCCGAATCGGCTCTCCTTTCGTAGAGTGGGCGACTCCGGTTCTTGGTTTATCCGTAATCGGTTGCTACTTCAGCGGTTTGTCGGCGATGTTACGTCTTAAAGGGTTTGCCGTCTGGAAAGGGGTGATTCTCGCTGTGTTACTGGCAATTACCAGTAGTGCGGTGCGTGTCCTGTACCGTCCGGCACAACCAGTGGTATGAGTCCTTCTGACAGCATTCCCCATTTATCTCGCCACGCGACCGGATGCGCCTGAAGCAGGCGATAAGCAGGAAGCCTCTCCACTCGTGTAGAACCGTATCGGGCTAATCTACTACGTAAAGGTTGTTTCATTTACTATGCCATTCTACTTAGGACTCGACACCGGAACGTCCGGTACGAAAGCGATTTTGATTGACGAGACCGGTCACACCCTCGCCACACACACGCACGAATACGACCTTTCGACCCCGAGACCGCTCTGGGCGGAGCAGCACCCCGACACCGACTGGTGGGTCGCCGCACAGGATGCTATCAGAGCGGTTCTCGCCAAAGCCGGAGCCACCGGGGCGCAGGTAGCCGCTGTCGGACTGACCGGACAAATGCACGGTTCGGTGTTTCTGGACGCCAACAATAACGTTTTGCGCCCCGCGATGCTCTGGTGCGACGCACGGACCGGCGCGGAATGCGCGGAAATCACTGAGGCCGTCGGCGGCGAAGCCAAACTGTTCGAAGCCATCGGGCAGCCGGTCTTCACGTCGTTCACCGCGCCGAAGATCCTCTGGGTACGCAAGCACGAGCCGCGCATCTATGAGAAAGTGGCGAAAGTGTTACTCCCGAAGGATTACACCCGCTACAAACTGACCGGCGAGTTTGCGACCGAGGTATCCGACGCGTCGGGTACATCGCTTCTGGACGTTCGCAATCGTCAGTGGTCGCAACCGATGCTGGACGCCCTTCAAATCCCGTCCGATTTCCTGCCGCCGGTTTATGAATCCACGGTCATCTCCGGCGAGATCACGACCGAGGCAGCGGCACTGACCGGACTTGTCGCCGGAACACCCGTGGTCGGTGGGGGGGGCGATCAGGCGGCAGGAGCGGTAGGTTGTGGCATCGTCGAAAGCGGACGCGTGTCGTTGTCGCTCGGCACGTCCGGCGTCGTGTTCGCCCATTTAGACGAGCCGTTCTTCGACCCCAAGGCGATACAAACGTTCTGCCATGCGGTCCCCGGCGCGTTCCACCTGATGGGATGCGTCATCTCGGCGGCGGGTTCGTTCGAGTGGTACAAGGACACGTTCGCCCCGGACACGTCGTATGACGCGATCACCGCCGGTGCCGCCACCGTTCCCGCCGGGTGCGAGGGTCTGTTGTTCGCCCCGTACCTTGCGGGCGAGCGCAACCCGTACTTCGACCCGCAGGCACGCGGCGCGTTCGTCGGCGCGACGCTCCGCACATCGAGCCGCGACTGGTTCGCCCGCGCGGTTCTGGAAGGCGTCTCCTACGGCTTCAAGGACCTGATGACACTCCTGGAATCGTCCGGTGCGCCGATCAACGAAGTGCGCGTCATGGGCGGCGGCACGAAGTCGGACCTGTGGCGACAAATTCTTTCCGACGTGGTCGGACGTTCCCTGCACCGCGTCAACAACGACGAAGGACCGGCGTTCGGTGCGGCACTCCTCGCAATGGTCGGCACGAACCAGTACCTGTCCGTCCCCGAAGCGTGCGCGGCGACGATCCAGACCACGGACGAAACCGCGCCCGGCGCGAACGTCGAGACGTACAAGAAATACTACCCGATGTACCGCTCGCTGTATCCCGCACTGAAGCAAACCTTCGCGGATGTCGCGGAGGCTGCCGGGTAAAATAATGCGTCGACGGGAGGAGCGAAACTATGCACGAGAGCGGGACGCAAACGCTGGAAGTGCGTGTCACTAAGTTGGAACAGGAGATGCGAGAAGTAAAGCGGAGGATTGCCCTCAAGCCGATTATTGAGAGCGAGATTCCGTGGTGGGATAGGATATTCGGCACTTTTGCCAACAGCGAGGAGTTTCTGAGTGCGATGCGGGCAGGGCGGGAATACCGCGAGTCGTCCCGCGATCCCCGTGACGGAGATACTGAAGACCAGACCACATGATGCCCTTGGAACGGTCAAGGATGATTCCTCCCAGAAAAGCGACGGAATTGCCGCACGCGCCCCGCACGGATGGCATGACGGCGACCGATCAACCGAAAGATTTTTGAACGATTATGGAAGACATGAACAACTACACCGCCGCCGAAAACCGATATCACAACACGCCGGGCTGGTTCCGCCGCTCGGGACGCTCCGGCTTGCTACTCCCGGTAATCTCCATCGGCTGCTGGCATAACTTCGGCGATCCCGGGACAGATTCCGGGCATCATGCGGACGAAGATTCGCTCCACGAAAACGCGAAGGCGATGCTTTTCGCCTCGTTCGACAACGGCATCACCCATTTCGACCTCGCCAATAACTACGGTCCCAAGGCGGGCGCGGCGGAATCGCGCGTCGGACGGATTTTAAAGGAAGACTTCGGTGCCTACCGCGACGAACTGATCATCTCGACGAAAGCCGGGTACTGGATGTGGCAGGGCCCTTATGGGGAATGGGGTAGCCGCAAGTACCTGACGGCGTCGCTCGATCAGTCACTGAAACGGTTGCAACTCGATTACGTGGACATCTTCTATTCGCACCGATTCGATCCGAACACGCCGCTCGAAGAAACCCTCGGCGCACTCGACTCCGCAGTCCGGCAGGGCAAGGCTCTCTACACAGGCATCTCGTCCTACAGCGGCGAGCAAACGCGCCGGGTGGAAGCGATCTGCGCCGCGAACGGGTTCGTCAAGCCGATCATCCACCAGCCGAGTTACTCGATGCTGAACCGACGCGTCGAAACCGACCTTCTCCCCGCGACTGCCGATACGGGTATGGGCGTGATCGCGTTCTGCCCACTATCCCAGGGCTTGCTGACGAACAAGTACCTGAACGGTATCCCGGAGGATTCGCGGGCGAAGCAGGAAAGCGGCGCGTTAGGCGAAGGCGCGGTAACCCCGGAGTTGGTCGAGAAACTGAAAAAATTGAACGCTATCGCGTCCGACCGAGGACAGAGCCTGGCACAGATGGCTCTCTCCTGGGCGTTACGCGACCACCGCGTGACTTCCGCCCTGATCGGAGCCAGCCGTCCCAGCCAGATCGTGGAGAATGTCAAAGCCGCCGAAAAAACAGTGTTCGCCAGCGACGAACTAGAAGCCATTGAGACGGTATTGAAAGGCTGATTCTTTTTTGTCCTTCGCGGACGGCGGCAACGCTTCGTTGCATCGGTTTCACCTGCGGTGCTGGGTTTCTGCTTGGTACTTCTGGTTCGGTCCTTTCCCGCGGATCCGTTGTTTCCCCTACCGACTG
>JACMIS010000326.1 GCA_014381035.1 Armatimonadota bacterium | reverse complement strand
TTCGGCTACTGTTACACGCAACTGACCGACGTTTACCCCGAGGAGAACGGCTTGTACACGTTCGACCGCCAGCCGAAATTCGACAACGCCCGGCTCAAGGCGATCCAGTCCCGCAAAGCCGCGATTGAAGATTAACGATCTCCCGCGCCCGTGATTCAGTATTTCGATCACGGGCGCGTTCGTATCGCATTCAGGCGGATCGGCATGCGCTGGACCATCGGTACTGTATCAGCGCGACGTCAGGCGAACGGCACTCTGCGCGCCTCGCGGCGTAGCGGATGCGGCTTCTTGCGCGGGCTGTTTTGCCGCTTCGGGCGGTACTGTCTCCGAGAAACTCTGGATGTCGCGGAAAAACGTCGCATACCGGGACATTTCGAACGACACGTTGCCGTTTCTATAAAGCCTTCCGAGAACGATTTGGCGCGAGGGGGCTTTCTCTATCCTCACCAATCGTTCCGCGATTGGTCTGACCCGCTCGAAAGGCTGAATACCCGCCGAACCACGTTCCTCGACGCGTGCCACAAAGAAAACATCCCCGACGGGGACGGTGACGACCCCATGTAGCGGCGTCCGGGCGATGATTTTCGCGAGTTTATCCTGCATATCTGGCGGAACCGTGTCCCAATCCGGTTGGTAGCCCCGGTGTCCGACGACCGAGAGGCGGGGTTGTTTCGCTATCACCGCCAGGCTCATGTTCTTTTCCCGCAACAGGGAAGCGGCAGTGCTGGCATCGATTTGCGAGCGTGCTATAACGAGCGAGGTCCGGTTCTGGGCGGGCAGCGCGAACATGTGCTTGTTTTTCGTGTAGAAATCTCTTACTTCCGGTTCGGTCGCGGTGACGTCTTTTATCGCCAGATTTTCCAGCGACATGTTCGTGGCGAGGTCATCACGGAATCGCTTCATGTTCTCGGGAGCACTATATGCCGTTTCGACCAGGTTCGGGGTGCGCCGTTTCATATCCTCGACCCGTGCCGTTATTTCCGCCTCGGTCGGCGCGGCACCCGCCTTCCCCGCCGCGTTTCGGATCAGAAGCGTGTATGCCATCTTGGTGAGGATCGCCTTGCCGTGTTCGGAGTCCAGTTGATCGCGGTACTCCTTGACGCTGATGGTTTTGCTCCCGACGTGCATCAGAGCGCGTTGGGACGAGTATCGCTGTACCAGTAGCACGTTCGCCGTGATCGAAGAAAGAGCGATGATCACGAGCAGTGCGATGGATACCTTTTTCATGGGGAGTTGTCCTGTCGGGTTAGTGTCGCCTCGTCCACGAATGTCTCGGAAAACCAGGAGCGAGGTAGAACCGGAACGGTCTCAAGCGGGTCATACAGAAAAAAAGTGCCAGGCTGCATAATTATACGATTCGGTCCGAATACAGGCAAGGAGCGAAGCGTCGTAAACCTATATCTAACGATGTATTTGTAGCCATAAACTTTGACATATCCGGAAAAACCGATTACGTGTTACATTGTGTATGGTAACCTGGTACTTCTCAAAAATACATGTCACGGTAGACCTGGCGTTGGTGCGGTGGCCTTGTTACTACCAAAGGACAACACTATGGCTATTTATCGTCAATGTACCTCCGCTATGGCACTATGCGCTGTGCTGTGCGCGTTCTCCCTGCCTGCGCTGGCGCAGAACGAGGGGTTCGAGTCGGGCGACTTTTCGTCGTGGAGCACTATCGGAAATGCGGCGGTCGTTACCACCACGAACACGGCGACTGGCTCGACCGTTTCGGCGGCCGAGGGGAGCAAGTTCGCTCTGATAACCGCGGGGAGTGCCCGTGCGGGTGCCATCGAAGAGTTTTTAGATCTTTCCAACGGGTCGTTGAGCAACATCTTCACGCGCCGCGGTTCCGCGATCAAGAGGACAATTGTCGCGAACGCGGGCGACACGGTGAGCTTCAGTTATAACTTCCTCGGGTTCGACTTCTTCCCGTTCAACGACTACGGCTTTGTCTCTCTCTCGCCTGTCTCCGGTCCGAGAATACTGGGTAGCATCATTTCGGTAGGCAATTTCGGCAACTCCGGGTGGAAACAATACAGTTACACGTTCGCGGATGCCGGGACCTATACGCTGGGGGTGGGCGTATTCAATATTTTAGACAACAGCCAGCCATTCAGCTCTAAGATCGCCATCGATAGCGTAACTGTCACTCCCGAACCGGGTGAGTACGCGTTTGCGGCTTTCGCAGGCGCGAGTGTTCTGGGACTGGTGGCTCGTGCCCGGCGGCGTGGTAAAAGCGGCACGGCATCGTCCGCATAAGCCGCATTCTTCCTTCAAAATAGAGTACTCATCAACGGCTCACGGGACTTCCCGTGAGCCCATTTTTTTCCAAGAGGGCGTAACGGCATAGAGGACAGTGCTTCTCAACCGCGCGCGGCGAGCAGGACGGCAAAATCGTCGTACAGCGTACCGGATGAGCTGCGTACCAGATCGCGCAGGGCGGGGGCGATGGCTTGCAGATCGGGTGCGCCCTGCGTTATGGTTTGCGCGATCCGCTCGGCGTCGGCGTATTTGAATAGCCCGTCCGTGGCGACGAGCAGGGTGCCGGTTCGCGGGGTGGGAAACGCGAACGAAACCGGGTCTGCCATGCCACGCCCCAGATACGGCTTGCGCCCGCCTTCGGTCAGAACGCGAACGCCGCCGGACGCATCCACCCACCACGCCTCGGAATCGCCGACGCACGCTCCCGCAATGCGTTTCGGGGTCAGGCAGAGCGCGACCAGTGTTGTTTCACCGCAGGTCACATCGCTACTCACCACCTCATCCACGAAGCGAAACGTCTGCTCCCAGAAGCGCGTTTCGGACAACTGGCGTACACTTGCCACACCAACCGATTCCCGCATCCGTTCCACGGCACGGGTCGCCGCATTGCCGCCGTTCTCGCGCCCGCCCACGCCATCGGCAACGATCAGAACCAGAACATCCTCCGCCACAACGATAAACTCGGCGCGGTCTTCGGACGTTTCCCGATAACTGTCTAATAGTCTGGTAGTGGTGTACATCGGTGATTGGGTTGTTGGGTGGTTAGGGCATGACAAGGGATGCAGAGTTTTGAGCGGCGAGACGACTGGGCAACCACCTAATCCACCGCGAACGTGACGCTGACGACGCTGGTGATGTCTTTCTCGACCGACGTCGTGTCGTTCATGCCGGAGTCCGAAACGTCGTTCGAGTCGGCGGGGGTGATCTGCAGGACGCCCATCCGCGCCGACCGGACGCCGCCGATGCGACTGCCGACACTCGCTGCGACCTTTTCGGCGCGTGATTTGGCGTCTTTCGCGGCTTCGGCGAGCATCGCCTGCTTCACATCGGCGAGTTTCGTATACACATATTGCGGCGGGTATGATTCCAGCAGGATGCCCTGATTGATCAGTTCGGTGGACTCGCGGGACAGTTTCTCGACACGCGCCACGTCGTTCGACCGCACCTCGATAGATTGTTTGAGCGAGAAGCCGGACAACCGCCCGGTATCCTCGCCGTTCGGACCGCGTGCCGTGATCGTCTGCGATTCGATGGCGGACAGCTTGATCTCGCCTGGTTTGACGCCCTTCGAGAGCAGGTAAGAGCGCACCTTCGGCATGTTGACGCGAAGCGCGTAGTACGCGTCCTGTAAGCGGGGTGCCTGGAACGAGATCCCGGCTTTCCAGATCACTTTGTCGGACATGATCCGCTTTTTCGCCGAGCCGGTGACGACGATAGTCTGGTCGGCTTGCTTGACCTGCGACATGCCCCAGACCCCGATCATCGTGGACAGCACCAACCCCGCCGCAAGGATGCCCGCCGCCATCGGATACGCGCCGATAGTGCCGCTGTCACGGTGCCCGCCGCTGTTGCCAGTGCCGCTTCCGCTATGACCGCTATTCGTATTCGCCCCTAAAATCTTTGTTGACATCGGTTCTCGTTCCTTCTGCTCTCCGCCGCCGCGACGCTGGTTCCGCGCCCCTTCATTGTGACGGCGTGGGAGTGCTTTTGTTGCAACCGACTGCGCTGATTTCGTTCCAACTGCCAATCAATCAGGTGCGCCAGGTAGAGGAAGATTTTTAACCGCTTCTCTTTATGAAGTCAAGCCGTTTCGCCTGCGATCCATTCGACGGGCAGGATCGTTTCCCCGACCGGGGGCTTGCCTTTTGTCTGGCATAACAGATTTACCGCCGTGCCTGCCACCTCGCGCCACGGCACCCGCACGGTCGTAAGTTCGAATGCGGGCGGAATCAGGGTCGTGGAGCCGTCGTAGCCGATCACCGCCATATCGTCCGGGACATGCACGCCGATTTTACGGAGATGTTCCACGATCCGGAAGGCGAGCGTGTCGTGCCAGCAGACGATGGCGGTGGGGCGTTCGGAGGGAGGGAGAGCGAGTAATTCGGTGATCGTGTCCGCGATATTCTGGCGGTTTTCTCCGCTGGGGATCGCGTAGGGCGTGACACGTAGATCTGCTTCCTGTGCGGCGGCGAGGAACGATTCGAACCGTCGGGCAGGGGCGGCGAAGTTGTAGGGGCTGACCGCGTAGACAACGTGGCGATGCCCTCGTCTGGCGAGATACGCTACTTGCATTCGTGATCCGGATACATCATCGCCCGTCACACACGCCATACTCGACTCGGCGTTCGCGATGGCGACGACAGGAAGGTGTGACGCCGCCAGCCGCGGGGCTAAGGCGTTCCCCGACTCGACGAACAGCACCAGACCGTCCACCTTGCCATTCAGGATCTCCGCGTAGATGTCATCCACCGAGGTACCACGGAACGTCCCGTGGACCAGAAAGTCACGCTGATTCTGCTCACACGCCTGGTGCAATCCGCTGACGATCTCGGACAAGAACAGATCGCGTGTGTCAATATAACCCGCGATATAAAATCCCATGATGTTGGTCTTGCGATGCCGCAGTGACTTGGCAAGGGCGTTCGGCTGATAGTGCAGTTCCTTCGCGGCGGTGAGGACCCGTTGCCGGGTCGCATCGGACACGCGGGTGTTTCCCTGCCCCGCACCGTTCATGACGACCGAGGCAGTGATCTTGTTCACGCCCGCCCGGCGTGCGACATCGGCGAGTGTCGGTGCCGTGACAGCGGCTATCGTCTTTTCCATAGTGTCTTGCATATAACGTAAGACCTAACCGTCAGGTTTCTTCTCCCGTGAGAGTAACCCGTTTCATAACACCTGTCAAGTGGATTAAATGACACCGCTACGACCCCGCTCACAATATCCGACAGGAGATCGGGCACCCCGCGACTACGCCCCGGTTTCCAGCAATACCGGATCAAAAGCGACCGATAAACGCGTCTTTTTATTTTCCACTTGACGTCGTCGGCGACCTAAGTTATACTAACCTAACAACTGTGACCTAATCGTTAGGTTCACGCTGAGAAAAATTCGCGGAAAGACCCGCGAAGTGACCCACGGGTCAATGGAGGAACTGTATGATGTCGTATATTCCGAAGTCTCACCGCAACCGTTTGACGGGCTCTACCCCAACAAAACGTCCCACTACCGGAACAAACCGTTCCGCAGCGTTCACGCTGATCGAATTACTTGTCGTTATCGCAATCATCGCGATTCTTGCCGCGATACTTTTTCCCGTCTTCGCACAGGCTCGGGAAAAAGCACGGCAGGTTTCCTGCCTGTCGAACATGAAGCAACTCGGCACCGCCTCGATGATGTATGTGCAGGACTACGAGGAGACCTATCCGATGTCGAAATCGATAGATGCCTCAGGGAAAACCATGGATTGGCGGATCATGATCTCACCCTACATCAAGAACGGGACCCCCGGCACCGTTTTCAACAACGCGGCGGGCGATGGCGCGGTCGAGAGTGTGAGCGGTGGGGTTTTCTCCTGCCCCAGTTTCGCCGATGGCAAGTACACCTACGCCGCGCATGCCGGGATCATCCACGACCTGTTCACTACCAACGGCACCACCCCCTGGGCGGTAGTCAGCCTCAGCGCGTTGCCGCGCCCCGCCGACACCGTTTTGGTGACCGAGGCGGGCAGTGACGCGAATGGCGTCTCCGACGTGCGCGGGATGACCGAGGACTGGTGGGTACATGGCGGCGGTCCGTTCATGCAGGGAGGCTGGCCGCCTGTGTACGAGGGACCGAATTCTGGCGCACAGATAGACAAGGATTATGTTCCTTTGTCCGATGGAAACGTGACATACTACACGCTGATGCCGCGCTACCGCCACGCCAAAACGGCGAACATGCTGTTCGCGGACGGGCACGCCAAATCGGTTGTCAAGGGGCGGTTGAATTATTGCCGGAATGTGATTTTCCCCGGCATGGTCAAGTCCTATGACAACGGTCCGATTGACTGGATCTACACTTTCGGTGGCTGGGGTTGCATTGACTACAAGTAAGCACGGACGACAATAAACCGCATATCTCATTGCTCCGGAAACACATGCAAGTCTTCGGGGCAATGGATGATGAATCGTCAAGGAGTGACACGATGATGTCTCGTAAACAATGGCTACGAAAACGGGCTACGATAGCCCTATACACTATACTATGCGCCGCCTGTATGACTGTCTTGGGGTGTTCACCCAACACCAATGCCGCAAGTATGGCGAGTGTCCCGCCTAGTTCTCCCCCAGCTTCCTTTGCGGAAGCGAGGGCGAAGATTCAGGCGGACCCCAATATTCCCGAGGCGCAAAAAGCAATGCTACTCAAGCAGATACAAGACCAAAAAGCAACGCCCAAACCGTAAGGTGACTTTTCTTTTTTGTCCTTTGCGGACGGATTCGTATGGCGGATGTATTTTATAATTTTATCAACGGTGCCCCTCTTGCATCCGAAGACAGCGATGTTTTCACGCGTGCAAACCCGGCGGACGAGCACGACGTTATCGGCGAGTTTCCCGATAGTGACGAAAGCGAAGTGGCACGAGCGGTTGTCGCTGCAAAGAACGCGTCCCCTGCGTGGCGCAAATTATCCCCCGACGCCCGCGCCCAGTTCTTGTACCGTGCCGCCGATATACTGGAACGGCGTAAAAGTGACGTCGCGGCGGCACTGACCCGTGAGGAAGGCAAATCGCTCGCCGAATCTGCGGGCGAGAC
>JACMIS010000325.1 GCA_014381035.1 Armatimonadota bacterium | reverse complement strand
GTCGCGCTACCCGCCACTCCACCACGCCGGGCGGAACCTGCTTCTTTCCGTCGGGGCGTTCGGTGTCAGCATCATCGTCTTCGCGCTCTCGAAAAACCTTGCCCTGTCGTTGGTGGCGCTATTCCTTTCCGGCGTATTCGACGGGATTAACATGGTGATTCGCAAGACGATCATCCGCCTATTGTCGCCGAACCACATGCGCGGGCGGATCGCGGCGGTTTCCATGATCTTCGTCGGGTCGTCCAACGAGATCGGGGCATTGGAAAGCGGGGTAGCGGCGAACTTCCTCGGTACGGCACGCTCGGTCTGGCTCGGCGGGATTGTCACCCTGATGATCGTGGCGGGTACGGCGTACTTCGCGCCGGGGCTACGGAACTTGCGACTGGGTGGGGGGACGGATGGGAAGTCCGCGCCGTAGCGTAGTTGCCCCCCAGCCCCCAATCCTGGGGGAGCCGGACTAGAAGACTCAGGATCGCCACGTTCAACCGTCGCGCGAATCTTCCCCGCATCCCCTCTGGCTCCCCCAGGATTGGGGGCTGGGGGGCTTCCGGGGCGAGCCACACTTTCCGGTTTCTCGATGTAAACACGTATAGAACGGTAGCCACGCTCCGACAAACGCAGTTCTATCTCCTGCGCGTTCGCGGCTTCCACGGTGCCCTGTTGCGCCTGACCGGTTTTCGCATCCGTCGCCTCGTATCGAAACATTGCCATACGCTTTTAAAACGCTCCCTACGCCCGATTCGTTACGCGCCTATTGTACCGTTCACGGGGAATATGCGGTGTATCACGGCGCGGAAAACAAAACCGGTGCCCAATAGGAGACATCCGGTCGCGATAACGGTGATCGGCAGCGACGCCGCAAGCACGATGCAGGCGGCGAGACCGACATACGCGACAGCGGGTGGGAACCGCTTTTCGGGTCCGGTCAGGCGCAGCGCGGCAAGATTCGCGACCGCATAGTAAAGCAGGATCGCGAATGTCGCCGACGCCGTGATCACTTTCAACGTGCCGAACAGCGCGAGCAAAACCACGACCGCGCCGCAGAACAGCACGCCGATAAAGGGGACGCCGTATGCTTGCGATATGCGGGCGAATACGGGCGGGAAATCGCCGCGCCGCCCCATCGCCAACAAAACGCGACTGACACCCAGAAGTTGCGAGAGCAGGACGCCCGCCGTCGCCGTCACCGCGCCGAGTGCGAGGATCTGCACCGTTCCTGACAGCCCTGAGTAATGCGCGGCGACGAAGATCGCCGTTCCGCCGTATTTGCGCGGTCCGGTCGCCGGTAACAACTCACCCCCCATCACGCCGACCATGCTGACACACGCGAGGAGATACAGGAACGATGCGAGGGAAAGTGCGAGAATAATGGCGCGGGGGATCGTTTTCTGCGGTTCGCGCACCTCCTCACCCAGTGTAGCGACGCGGGCATACCCGGTGAACGCGAAAAACAACAGCGCGGCGGATTGCAGGACACCCGGAATACCGTTCGGCGCGAAGGGCACGAAAGCGGTGATTCGCAGACGCGGCAAGGTACCGGCGACGAAGTACAGTATCGCCCCGACGGTCACCGCGACAATAACGGCGTTCAGTCGCCCCGCTTTTCGGATGCCGAACAGGTTGGCGACCGTGAGGCAGACGGCAAGAAACGCGGCGACAAACGACGCGGGCACGTTGCCGAAACTGCCGACAACCTCCGGAAGATACATCGCGAATGTCAGCGCGACCACGCCCCCCGCCGATAGTTTCGATAGGCAGAAAAGCCACCCCGCCGCGAAGCCCGCGAAAGGATGCAGTTTTTCGTAGCCGTATTCATACGCGCCGCCCGCCTTCGGGTATGCGGCGGCGAGTTCGGCGGACGACAGGGCGTTGCACCCGGCGGCGATTCCGGCGATCAGCAGACCGAGAAGCAGCGATGGACCCGCGACCTGCGCCGCCTGTCCCGTGACGACGAAAAGCCCCGCGCCGAGAATCGCGCCGACGCCGACCAGTGTCGCGTCAACGAGTCCTAATTCCCGGCGCAGGGCAGGTTTTGCAGGGTCGGTCACGGACCGAGTGTACCCGGTTATGGTTCGAGAGTGATTCCCGAGGACATGGTAGGGTTTTGCACGACCCGTCGCGCCTGTGAGGGCGAATTGTTCGGTCCTCCGGCAGGCGCGCCGTATCCCTGCTTGATGACTTTGTCGTCGCCGGAAACCAGATCCCCGCTTTTATTCACCCAGGGACCGGCATAATACCCGGCGAAGTTCGGCTCCGGCGTCGGCGGATTATACTCCCAGTTGCGCCAGAAGAAGAAACCGGCTCCTGCGAACAGGAAACACATCAATCCGATACGTATTCGTGTCTGCCTCTGATCAAAACGCTCCAAACGCTGATCATAGGTCAGAGCGATCTCCGCGCCGGATGTGCGACCGGCATTTTTCGTCGAACGCTGTTTTTTGTTGTCTGTTTTCGTCACGGACGGTTCCCGATCTCATGCGGCATCCTACAGGGCAAGGTTGGTACCGCCTTGCGTCTGCATCGTATTGGAGGGAGGGACGACCGTACTTTTCTGCTCGGCTTTATCCGCGCCCGGTTTCGCGTCACTTTTGGCACCGGGAGCCGATTTCCCTTTCGGCATCGCCGGGGCGTCAGAGATTCCACCGCCGCCTTTTCGCGTCGCTTCCGAACCGGCGACATATCCCCCGCCTTGCGCAATACTGTCTTTATTGCCGCATCCTGTGTTAAGCAAGGAAACGGCAATAACCGTGCCAATCATCGCGGTAACGAGGCAGCTTTTACGAATCATTTTATTCATGTGATTTCTCCCGGTTTCTATTCCGCCCAGTAGAAGAACTTCTTGACCCAGGCACCGTCTTTTCGTTGCATCAGGTAGCGTTCCGGGTTGCGGGCGATCCACTTGGCGTGCCCGTCAAAGAAAACGAAGTTCCCCCCCTTGATATGCATCTCCGCCGACTCACAGCCCAAAACGGTTATTGAATTGACAGAACCACCGCTTATTTTGAACCACGTTCCCCCATCTCCCAACATAACAGTTTCGGTCGGACGAACAACCTCACCAAGTGTACGGGTAAAGTCCAGATCGGGACGCGAACCACCACTGTCCTGCGCGATCCAGTTGCTACCGGCACTGAGCCAGTACGGATAAGTCTGGGACCCATCACCGAAACCATTCGCCGGGTCATTCAAAGATTCCAATTGGACGCCGAACACCAGACTGTAGTTACTATAGTTGGCAGTAGAAGGGAGGAAACTATTGAGGACGGTGGGATCGTTGTAGCAGTCGGGTGCCCCTACCGCCTTGGTCAGTTTCTCGGTCGCCCAGGATGGACATGCCATTACGCCACTTGCGGGCGTCGAACCACCGCTTTTGACATACGGTTGAAGTCTATCGGGCCAATACCACTGGCGATAGGAAACGTCTGAGGGGTCATACCTGCGCATCCAGCCAACGATACCTTCTTCATTGTCCTGCGCATACATCAGCACTCCACCGCTGATCTGCTTCAGGTTTGACATACAGGATGTCGCACGCGCTTTTTCGCGGGCTTGGGCGAAAACAGGCATCAATATCGCGGCGAGGATGGCGATAATGGCGATAACAATAAGCAGTTCGATAAGGGTGAACGCACTCTTCTGACGAGCAAGCGGCGAGCAGGAACATGCCGGGTATTTTGTCTTCATACAACTCCTCCGATTTTTGTGAGCGAGTGAATATGCCTTGCGGATATTTCACTACCGACTTTTGTAGCGAGTGATACGGCGACAAGCGACACGGCGTGACACAGAAACATGCTCGCGATTCTATTTTTTTACAAGGAATTGTCGCAGGACAGCGACGAAGGCAACCGCGCCAGACAATCTTGATAGCAAGATTCATGCCATGATAGGCGTTTTCTATACCATCAAAAGATCATGTGTGTTATAGCGTACCGGACCGTCGCTTGTCAAGCCGTTCGAGTTTTAATTTTCCAGCATCAAAAAGTATTCATTTCTATCAATTCGCATATTTGACAAATACTATCTAAGCGGCTACACTACGACGTTCCCGCAAACATTGTTTCCTGCGGGGATAAGGTGCTTCGCTGTCGAACCCCTCCCATTCTACGTTTGGTACGTGGATGCACGGTCGCTTCCCCGGTTAATGATTGGCAACGCTTTGCTCACGGTTGTGGGGCGAAGTGACCAACGGTTTGCAGGAAGGATTGATGTATCACCGTATGAAGGTAGTCTTAAAGCCAGCAGGGATACTGCTGATTCTTGTCGTCATCGCCACACTTGCCTGGCTCGTGGTTTCCGACCAGGCGAAAATGTTATTCGCCCCCACCGGACCGGACGCGTCACAGGGCTTTGTGAACGTGCCAGGCAGTAAAGCAAGTCCGGGAGTCGCGAAAACACGGACCGCGTCCGCGTCCGCCGCCGTCCCTTCGGCAATAAACCAGAGCACGGGTTCGGCGGACCTGACGCGCCTCGGCAAAACAGATTGGGTCCTCTACGGCGTGCTCCCCGGCACGTTACCTGCCAAAAGCCCGGTCCGCAAAAAGGTCGCCCGCAACACGGTCGCGCCGGTGGAGTTCGTCGGAAACGGCACGGTAGCGTCTTACGGGAACGACACCCGCGCCTTTCGGTGGTCGGATGGTCCCGGTGGAAACACAAGCGGCGACGGCGTTCGCACGGGCATCGTTACGGCAGGACTCGCCAGCGGATTCCGCGTTATCGTCACCCCGACCGCGGGAAGAAAACAAACAATGATGGTCTGGGTCGGCGGAACGGGAGTGCGGAGCAAACTGCACGCACGTATGTCGGACGGTGCCCCCCTGTCGAAGCTCGTCGAATCCTACAAGGACATTAGCGCGGGTGGCAAATTCGCCTTCCGCAGTCTGTACACCGTCTATTTTTCCGCCACGAAACCGGAGCAAAAGTTGATCCTGTCCTATCTGGTCGCGGAGGAAGGCAAAAACGGCATCGGGGCACCGAAAGGCGCGGTTCCCGACGAAAGCAGCGTTTCCTTGCAAGCCATCGCCGTGGACTGATAGGACGCGAACCGCGCCCGGTAAAATATGCTACACTGAAGCCGTATGCCCCGCCGACCGCTTCTCGAACCGCGAAACTACCGACTGGACGATCTTTTGCGCCGCCCCCTTCTGCCGGAAATCGCGTGGGGATCGGGTGGGGGCGATGTTTCCGTGGCGGGTGCCTCGGGATGGGGATTCGATGGCGCGGCGACATTTCGCGGCGCGGTCATTGCGACCCCGTTGTCGCTCTCGCTCTGGGTCGAAGGTTCGCCCGTGTTTCCCGACGAAGGCGTGTACCGCCCGTCGCACGTGACGGTGAACGCGCGGGAAACGGAAACCGGCTTGCAGATCAGCGAGGACAAATTCGTTTCCGAAAATGACGTGCTCGTCTCGGTATTGTCGCTCCGCAACCCCGGCGAATGGTCGGTGGAAACCAATATCCGGGTGCAGTGGGGAATCCAGCGCGGCGAACACACGGATGCGGACGGCAACCCTTTTTTCGCGTCCCGCTTCGCGCCGAATATGCAGGACCGGCGCTTTACGCTGGCATCGGGCGGACGCACCCGGCTTGTTTTCACGCTCGCGCTCGCAACGGACGACCGGTACGCGCAATCGCCCGGCGACACCGCACGGCGACGTGCCGAGGCGTACGCACACGACCTGTCCGCGACGGTCTCCCACGCGGACGCGTTCCAGGCGTGGGCGGATAAGCACCTGCCCCGTTTCGATTGCCC
>JACMIS010000324.1 GCA_014381035.1 Armatimonadota bacterium | reverse complement strand
GCCCGCTGTTTGACCGTCAGGGTCGTTCTATCGCGACAATGCCGGGAAAGAAATAGGTTTTTCTTTTCCTTTTGTCCTTCGCGGACGGCGCCAACGCTTCGTTGGATCGGTCTCACCTGCGGTGCTGTGTTGATAGTTGGTTGTGCTGGTTCGGTCCTTTCCCGCGAATCCGCCATTTCCCACTGCGTGGGAAGGGGGAAATGGCGGATTCGCGGGAAAACAGCAAGGGCTGACTCGAAATGTGGAACGCCTATCGTATCCACAGCACCGCAGGTGAGACCGATCCAACGAAGCGTTGGCGCCATCCGCGAAGGACAAAAGAAAAAGAAAAACCTATTTCTTTCCCGGCATTGTCGCGATAGAACGACCCTGACGGTCGAATAGCGGGCGACGGACAATGCCGGGATAGGGAGTGTTTGTGCCTTTGACGCTGTGCCACAGAAGGCGATTGAGTGTATCTTCATCCTGCATACTCAATTGGTCTGGCTCGGATAGATTCATGGCTACGGAAGCTTTGGCACCGTATGCCGTTTGTCCGTTTTTCGCCTGAAGGTCCACGCGGGCGGGAAGGCAGGTGAACGGTTTCGTGTCCGGGGTCGCCGTGAACGATGCGTAGAGCGGGGTTGCGGCGGCATCGTACTGGCTCATCGGCGGCAGACCGAGAATCAGTTCCATCGTTCGGAGTAGAGAACACGTCGAGTAGAACGTGCTATCCACACTGCCGCGCCGGGTGTAGGGCGAGATCGCGAGTGCGACGGTGCGGTGTGCGTCCACGTGGTCGGGACCGTTCTGGGCGTCGTCCTCGACCACGAAAATGGCCATCTCCTTCCAGAAGCGTGATTTGCTACAGGCTTCCACGATTTTCCCGAGACCGAGATCGTTGCTCGCGACGCATGCTTTCGGGGTGGACACGCCGGGGCGCGTACCTTTCGTGTGGTCCTCGGAAAGAGCCATCACCGCGAAGCGGGGCATCTCGCCCGACTTCTCCCATTCCGCGAGGTCTTTGAGGTAAATATCGGCTAAATCGTAATCGCGCATTCCGGCTTTCCGTGCCTTCGACCATTCGTCGCTCCGGTTTTTGTCGACATGATAGTAATACGTTTTGTAGGACAGTTTGGCGCGGTCGCACAGGTCCCAGATACGTCCGCCCGGCGTTTCCGCGAGCGGGTCGCCGAAGTCACCGTGCCGAATCGGGGCGGCACCCTTGCTACCGTATTGCGCGGGCCAGGTCCGTTGCATCGAATCCGGGACATATGCCCCGTTGCTCCAATGGTGTCCGTCCACCGACACTTCGCCGTTCGCGTACAGGTTATCGAGTAGGACAAACTCGCGGGCAAGCGCGTGATGGTTCGGGGTGACGTCCTCGCCGAACAGGCACAGGTTCGGGTCGCCGTTCCCGATAGGTTTTCCGCTGGCGTCCGTCATGTCCCCGAAAACCTGGTCATAGGTCCGGTTTTCCTTGATGATATAGAGCACATGTTTGATCGGCGATGCGTTGCCCCGGTTCGACGGGATCGCGTTGCTACCCGGTAGCGGCGCGGCGGCGGGCACATTGAGCAAGGCGTCGCGATAAGGGCTGTTCGCGTAAACCTGTTTGGTATAGTCTGTCAGCAGTGCCGGTGTCGGAACAGGGACCGTGGAAAGGACGCCCTTCAACAGTTGCACGATATATGGGTAGCCCTTCGGCGCGACCGGGTCAATCTTGCCATCTGGTGCCTGTCCGTTGGGACCGGCGGCGTACCCTTTCCCGCTCCCGATGAACAACCGCTTCCCGTCACGACTCACCGCGACCATCGTCGGGTAGAACGTCGTCGGAATAAACCCCTCGACGCGACTGCGGTCGGGGACCGAAACATTGACCACGGCGACCGCGTTGTTGTCGGAGTTAGCGACGTAAAGCGTCTGTTCATTCGGGGAAAGCGCGAGTGCGGACGGCGTCGCGCCCGCCGGGGAACGCGGCGTCAGGCGCAGACTTACTTTCTCGCCCATTTTGCCGTTTGTGGTGTCGAAGGTATACACCGAATCGTCATTGCCGCAGGCGACGAATAGGCGCGACCCGTTTTTGTTCAACAGGACGGTATTCGGGTGGGGACCGACCGCGAGCGTGGTGCGCCGCTCCATCGTTTCGGCGTCGAGGGTAACAACCGCCCCTTTGCCCCACAGCGCGACGTAGAGTGTCTTGCCGTTGGGGGAAACCGTGATCGCACCGGGACGGTCATTCGCGAGCAGGGCGCGTTCCCCGGTCACGGCTCCGTCGCGCACGTTCAGCGCGAAGACGGAGTTTCCGGCGAGGTTCGTCACATATAAGGTATTGCCATCCGGAGCGATTGCCAGCCCGCCGAGGTACGCGTCCTGTGCCGGGGTGTCCTGCCGCATCGGGTCGCGCCCGGCGTCGGTACCGGGGTCGGCGGCTTTCGGCTGTAGCACGTTGCGCATTCCCTCAAGCACCATCGGCTTTTTCGCCGTCAACGATCCGTTCGCGTTGACCATGAACACATAGATCCTACCGGCGTTGCCCCCCGAAACATACAGGGTTTTGCCGTCTTTTGCGAACACCACGCCGCCGCTACTTTGTGCCCGCTCCACCGGCACGGAAGCGATAATCGCCCCGGTCCCTGCGTCCGCGAGGTGGACATGGTGCGCCGCGCCCCCGGCGTTCACGAAGGCGAGCCATTTACCGTTCGGGCTGACCGCTCCGCCCAGGAGCAGATCGCCTACTTCCTCATGGCGCGTACCGGCAGGCGTGATCTGCCAGCCGTTGTGCAGACGAATGGGCGATTTACCTGCCGGGTTCTGCGGCGCGGCGATGGAACGGATCGGAAGGGTGAGAGCGCAAAGTCCGAGACTGGCGGCAAGCGCGACGAACAAACGTGTCCGAGGGGAAGGAAAAGGATACATCACAGAAAACTCCAGAAATAAGGGATTGCCGCACGGGGACGACAGGTTGATAATTAGATAATTACAGCTGTACGCCGCGTGTTTTTGGGAGGGAGCGTGAGCCCCAAACACGCGGCGTGGAATGATACCCGACTAATTACTGGTTTCGGTGTAATAGTAGGTGTAGATGCCGCGCTTGCGGTATTCTTCCATCAGTGCCGGTTGCGACTTGTTGGTGCCGTCCGGGTTTTTGAAATCGGGGTCCTTGCTCCACTTCGCGTGACCGTCGCAGAAGATCCAGTTGCGCCCGTCCGCGTGGCGTCTGCCCTTGCGCCATCGCACATCGGCAGTAGCGTTCCCGTAACCCGGCGCGATATACCATCCGGCGAAATTGGCGGTGCTGGAACCGACATCAGCGAGATAGAAAATGTTCGCAGCACGGTCGAGATCAGACAACGTAGCCATCTCGAATGCCGTTCCCGACTTTGGAAGATCTCCTGGAATAGGTACTTTAGGTGAACCAACGGGCACCGGCAGGTAGGACTTCACAAGATAGTAGTTCCCTGCGTAGGAAAGGGGAAGTGTATCGCGCATTGCATTGGCAACATTCCGCATACCAACATAAGCACCCGGTACCTTCGCTTGAAGCAGTTGTTGCTCGTAGCAGTCGGAACCCGTTTTATTGAAGCCGCCGCGTGCGTCGTCGCTCGGGCATACCAGGATCGCGTAACTTTTCGTATAGGGTTGGACGGCGATAGGGAACGAGAAGACACCGCTGAAATAGATGTCGTTTGTTTGCGTGATGTTGTTCGGGTTGGTGCAGGGACCTTGCCAACCTGTCGTCGGTAGTACTTCGTCGTTGTCCTGCGCGTATTGCATGACGGCAAGTCCCAATTGTTTGAGATTGGAAAGACAGGCGGTTTGTCGTGCTTTTTCGCGTGCCTGGGCAAATACGGGAAACAAAATCGCGGCGAGAATCGCGATTATAGCGATAACAACGAGCAATTCAATCAGTGTGAACGCATTGAGTTCACGGCGAGAAACATTAGATCGGCTCATCTTCGTACTCCCTATAAACGAGGGTCATATCCGGCAGGGTGCCGGAATCGGGTTAATCAAATCATGGTAGCACGCCTACTTTAACGGAATGTTAAGAACTGTGATAAAGGTTGATCGCCCAATCTTTAGCGGCGTTTGCCTCCTCCATCAAGGTAGATGGGGTTTGTCAGCGCGGCGGGCGAATCGTCCGGGTTGCGCAGTTCGGCACGGATATACGAGTTCTTTCCGGCCGAGGTCGGTATCTTCTGAATCACGGTCGTATCGTCGGCATTTATCGGGATGGTGGTTTCGCCAGTCGCCCAGATCAGGCGCAAGGTTTTTCCGTTACCCCCGACGATGCCGAGGCGAATCTCTACCCCTTTATCGCCTTTAAACCGGACCGTGTCGCCTGGTAACGCGGTTTTATCCAGCGAACTTAAAAACAGGTTCGGTCCCTTCGGCGATTCGGTGAGATAGGCGTGCCCTTTCCGAAGCCCGTTCATGATCGCGGGTTGCGATAGGTTTTCCGCATAAACGCGTGTCGCCGGGAGCAGCGCGTCGTCGCCCCGATGGTAGTCGGTGCCGCCCATCGCGTGGATCTTGCGTCCGGCTTTGAGCAAACGATCCCACATCGCCAGCGTGGCGCGGTCGTCCAGCGTCCATTTGCCGTTCCATACTTCCAGGGCGTCGGCGTTTTGCCACTCCGCGTCGGGATATTTCCAGGTACAACTGGTGCACGGTGCGTAGGGGTGGTTGACGATCACAATCGCCTTTTGTTTGTGGGCTTCGGCGATGATCCGGGGCAGCCGTTTGTCGCCGGGGTCCATGCGGAAGTCGAACCAGTGCCCCGGCTTTTGCCCGATGATATTGGCGTGCCCGCCCGGCGACGTAAACTCGTCCCCGTACAATAGAAGCACGTCGGGATGGGCGCGTGCCGCCTCATTGAACTGATAATGCGCCGTCGTGGCGTTATGCTCGGTGGACGCGACGAAATCATAGCCCGCCTGGGCGTTGTACCCGATCATATCCGGGAATGTCCGTCCGCCGTCCGAATGGAGCGTGTGCGCGTGCAGGTTGCCCGCGTACCAGCCGGGTCCTGTCTTGCCGGAGATCACGCCCGGCTCGTAGCGCGGCGGTTCGGGAAAGTCGCGGGGCGGGGCGGGACCGTCGAAATCGAACGTGATCGTGTACTTGTAGTTCAGCCCCGCCGGAGCACTGACCAGGTAATACTGCGCGATGTACCATTTTCCGGCGCGGATCGGACCGGGAATCGCATGGGGCGAGCAGGTCGCCGCATCCCCGGTGACGACGAAGTCGCCCGGAGAGCCGCCCTGCCAACCACGAAACCCTTTTTCGGTGCCGCGATTGTCGAACATGCCGAAATCCACCGTGTTTTTGCGCGTCGCATCCGGCCCGTGGTCAAACTCGCGGCGTATGGTGATGCGGGTGACATTCGCGGGAACGTCGAACGGCAGGTATTTCATCGCCTTCGTGCCGACGACCGCCTCGCCCGGTTCGCGTCGCCCGGCGACCGTGAAGCTGGAACGCGGGTGGATCTCGCCCTGATTTCCGGGAGACGCACGCACCGCGCCACGCCACAGTGGGATCACGGCGGCGGGGACGGCGACGCCGAGAACGGCGACCAGAAAAAGGGAGCGCGGAAACAGTTTCACGGGCGGCTTTTCCCCGATAGCAGGAACCGGCGCAACCCGACCAGATTGTCCGTGTTGACGAGGTCTATATCGAGATCGCGCATCAACCGCCATGCCGCCGGGGTATCGGGCGTCGCCCAGAAACGGATCCGGTAGCCCTGCTTGTGCGCTCTGGCAACGGTGTCCGCGACGCGTTTCCGCTCTTCGGCGGAGATCACAACGTTTGGCTCGCCGCGCCATGTCGAGACCGACGACCAACTCTGACTCACCAGCGGCATCACCGAGGGCGCGATACCGGCGTCCAGATCGGTCAATCGCCCGTCGTAACCGGCGTAGCGCGGCGACTCGGCGGCAAGCGCGGCAACGGTGGGGCGGGAGCCGGAGAGAATCGCGGTCACGGCGCGTGGCGTGGTGCCGTCGGCGCGAAATTCGGTCAAAATGTCCTTATATTGCGCGAGGGCCTGCCGAAGCGCGGCATAGGTCGGCGCGGCGTCGGTTTTAATATCTATCAGTAGCGTGATCGAAACCGGTCCCTTCGCATAGACGCGCCCACCGTTTTTTCGCGCCGTTCGTCGGAGTGGGTCGAGATAGAGGGATTGCAGAGTACGGTCAGGACGGGCATCCTTGCGGTCATGCGCGACCAGCAATTTGCCGTCCACAAGATGAATATCCGCCTCGACGCTACAAAAGCCGTTGTCCAATGCGTCTAAAAGGGGGCGTGCGTGCTCGTAGTCGTTGTGTGCGTGCGCATGGACCAGCGGAGCGACGGCGACATTTTTTGGCACCGCGCGATCCGGTGGCGCGGCGAACGTGGTACCAACGCTCGTCACTCCGAGGAAAAGCAGGCAAAGAACACCAGGATTCATGGGTTAAAGAGTTCGCTTTGTTGTTGAGAAAACGGTGGGTTGTAAAGGTCCCGGGAACATCCATTCCCGAGACCTTATAGTCTCTCTGACCATTACTTTGTGAACAAGCCACCGGTCAGGAAGCAACGCATGTAGCCGCATTTACGGTGTAGGCTTTGGATGCGGGGTCAAGTCCCATTTATTTGAGACCGTCCACATAGAGAACGAACCATCCGTCTTATAAGTCTGCTCTAATCGGTGCCACTTAACATGACCATCACAGAAAAGGTAGTTCGCGCCCAGAGTGTGCCGCGTATCATCCAGGTTGC
>JACMIS010000323.1 GCA_014381035.1 Armatimonadota bacterium | reverse complement strand
GATCTGGATCGCGCTCTTCCCCTTTTTGTTCACTTTACTGGCGGGGGCGTTCGCGGGGGTGATCTTCGAACCGCTATCGCTCGCGGTCGAGCGGGTGGTACGCGGCACGGACACGGCAGATATTGCCCCATTGTCCGGTAGCGCGGCGTTCGGCGACACGGTGGCACGGCTCGTGCTCTCGGTAATGCTCGCTCTGCTCTCGTTCGGGTTGGGCTTCGTGTTAGGTCCGGTCCCCGGCATTCTGACGGCGAGCATTATCGGTCTGCTGGATTACACGTCGCCGATCTATGCCCGGCGCGGCAAAACGCTCGGTCCGCAGTGGCGCGATCTGTTCGGCGCACTCAACGCCCGTACCGTGACTTTCGCGCTCGCCGCCGGTTTCGTGTCCTTGATCCCGATAGTCGGGGTGTTGATGCTCCCCGGGATGATCGCGGGCGGAACGCTGCTGGTTCTGGGGCGTGACCCGAAGTCGGCGGGCGGCTAGATCCCCGTCCCTATTTTGGCAAAACGTAAATCCCCGGCGAGGACTCCTCGTTCAAGCGGAACGCGCTATAATCCGCGCTGAAAAAGCGGTTCGGGGGGTCGTCGCGCTGGATGGCGGCTTGATTGTCGGTGGTCACGTATCGCTCGATGCGGAGCGGTAATCCCGTCGCGCTGTCGAAGTAGATCGTGCTATAAGTCGCCGTTTCCACGACCGTACTCACGCCACCGCCACCGCCGCCGCGTCGTCCCCCGCGCTGACGACGTGCGCCGTCCTGCGTAAACGTTTGGCGCACCGTGACCGCCTCTGCCGTACCGCCAGGAAAGGGGAGCACGCCCCGGTACTCGGCGAACTCCGCGTTTCCGAACAGGGTTTGCGGACCATCGAAAACCCATGTCAGGGCTTCGGAGCGATCATCGAAACCCTCACGGCGCAGAGCCTGACGGATCTGCGCATCGTCGCCATTGACTCTGGTATCGCCGCGCCGTCGATTTCCCTCATACACGGCAAGCGTTTTGCCGTCACTGACTGCGGTCTGCGGCGTGGCGAGTGCGGCGCGACGGCGGCGATTGCCGCCGTCTTCGTCCGGGACCGCTTTGGCGTTGGGCTCGGTAGCGATATACACGCGTCCCGGTCGGCTGTAGTACAGGGTGAGGTTGCCTTCCTGCGTTGCTTCGCGCGGCGGGACCGGGCGTGATTCCGGGGTTTGCGGCAGCACCTGCGAAGAGACGGAAACGCGGGCGTTGTACGCGGTCAATCGCGCCCAGGCGCGTTCCCAGCGCGAAAGAAAAGCCCGTGATTTCGCGTCGGCTTGATCGGGACCGGGCGGGTCGGGCAGTGTCACGCCGGACGGTGGCGAGGTTTCCGAATAGTTCGCCGCCGGTTTCGTAGTGAAGACATCGGTCCGCGTCGGGTACGCGCTGTAGGCGAATATTTCCTGACGATATACGGTTCGTGTCGTTTTCCGCTCGCCGTTGCTGTTCGTCACCCACTCCTCGATTAACAACGGGAGCCGGGTTTTGCTATCCAGGCGGTAGCGGCGCACCGTGGTGATCGTCCGGCGGTCGTTGCTGTCTACGGGCAGTGTTTCCGTCACGGTGCCGTCCGCGTTTTGCGCGAACGCGCCCCGCCCGCGCCAACCGTAACCTCCGTTTTCGAGCGGCGATAACAGGGCGGCACGGGCGACACGCGTCAGCGGCAAATCATCCGCCTTCGCCAGAATCAATGCGTCGGTCGCCGTTTCCACATCGCCCTCGATAGGGATGCGGAAAAAGGTGCGCACCGCGGGTTGCGGTGACTTGGAGGATTTCGCGGCAACAAACCGCGTTCCCAATAGAACATTTCCGTCGGACACGAAGCGAACCACCGTTTGCGGCGTGTTGGGAGCAGGATTGATCGTGGAAATTAGTGCGGCGCGATTCGCAAGTAGATTCACGGTCAGTGTCTCGGTCCCGGTTCGCGCCGAAACGCGTTTGCGCTCGTCTTGCGTGACAATCCGCCACTTCGCCGAAACGGAAAAGGGCGATTTCGAGAGTGCGTACACACTGTCGGCAACGGCGGCGCGTCCGGCGACCTGGGCGAGAAATGGCACTGTTCCGGGAGCCGGAGTCGGGGGCAGCGAAAGTGCTTGTGCCTGTGCCTGACTGGAAAACACCGTGAACGCGGTGATTGGTGAGCCCAAGAGAACACCTATGAGGAACACCGCTCGCGGGAAGTCGAATCGCTTTTTAGCTATCATATATATCCTCTTTTAACACTATCCAGACAAGTCGAATAGTACCGGTGATAGTTCCTCATTGAGACGGATACCGGTGAAATCGGAAACACGAAACTGTATGTTCGGCAGATCTCGCAGTATTTCTCCCGGCTTCCCGGTCAGGAGGTATCGCAGTTCGAACTCGCTACGCACCGGTAATCCCGTCCGGGGATCGAAATACAAAGTGACCGTATGCTGACGATTTGCCACACCGACATTGCCCGCGAGTCGCATCGGACCATGATCGCCGAACCTTTGGGTGAGTGTCACCGCTTCCGCTGTGCCGCCGCCGGGGAGCGGCAACGCCCCCCGGTATCGCGCTTCGTCGCTGTCGCCGATCATCTCACGCGGATTTCGCAGAATGCGCGGCAACACTTCCGAAAAATCGTGCCATCCCTGCTCTCGCAAAGTGTCGTTGAGATACAGGTCGTCCACGTTCGCCCCTTCGCCGCGCTTCTGATCGCGTTTCGCGCCCTCATAGATCAGGAAGCGTTCCCCATTGCTGACCAGGGTCTGGATGCGAGTAAACGCGTTCTTCGCCCCGGTAGGGCGCACGTATAGCGATAGTTTACCGGGGCGGAAATATTTAATGTCTACAACGGCTTCGCGATTACCCTCGCCGGACGGTGGGACGCTTTCTGTGCTCGGTGCTGTCTCCCATTCCCGGACATGTGCCTGCGCCTGATACGACGTAAAGCGTGACCATGACCGTATCCAGCGCGAAAGCAGCACGCGGGCTTTCGGGTCGGCGAATGAGGGTGACGGGGGGAGAGACACGGTGCGAGTTGTGGAAGGCGGTGGCACTTCCGTATAGCCTTTCGCCGGGGACTGGGAGAATGTCGCGGCGGATGTCGGAGGCGGTTTCTCGCTCAGGGTCTCGCGCCAGTAGGAGCGCACCACGACCGGCTTGCCGGGGTCCTGCCAGGTCCACCATTCCTCACGCGACCGGGGGCGATGCGACTTCGGCGCGAGCCGGTATCGCCAGAAGACGATCCTTCGATGCCCGTTGTCGTTCTGTGGGACCGATTGCTCGATCACCTCCCCATCTGCGTTCGTATAAACCAGACAGGGCGACCGGAGTGACCCTTCCTCGACGCGTGCGAACAACGCCATGCGCGTCATCGCGCTCATGAACATCTGGTCAACGTTTACGGATGCGAGGGCATCTCCGGGGAAAGTGAGATGGCTTTGCAAAGGGACGCGGTAATAGGTGCGCCTGCCGCCGTTCAACGCCGCGCAGAGCAGACTTTTTCCGTCGAGAACATAGCGTGTCACCGATTTTTTACCGTCGGACGTGGCGACGAGCGCGGTACGGTTGGCTATTCTGTCCCAGGACAGGGTTTCGGTTCCGGCGAAATCGTTGGCGACTTTGCCGCTGTCGTCCATCGTGACGAATCGCCATTCGCTTGAATGACCGGAGCGCGGCAGGGTCATCACGCGGTAGAACGCGTCGCAAAGCGCGGAGCGACCGGAAACCTGCGCCGCAAAGGTCGGTTGTGAAACGGAAGGGGGAGGGGGAACGGGTGCGGGTACGGGAGCGGCGATGAAAACCGTAACCGCCCAGGATGCAAAAAATCCGGTCGTTATCATGCTGGATGATTACCCGCGCAGTTCCGCCCCCGCCTGCGCTTTCAACGCGTCGCGGACCGAGGCGAGAGCCGTTTCGACTTCCGCATCCTTAAGCGTGCCGCCCGCCGACCGGAACGTGAACCGTAGTGTCAGCGAGCGTTTGTTCTCGCCGAGGTTCGCGCCCTCGTACACATCGGTCAGCACGAACCGTTCCAGAAGCGGACCCGCCGCCTCTTTTGCCACACGCTCTATTTCTGCGAACGATACCGTCTTGTCAAACACCGGCGCCACGTCCCGCGTCACGGACGGATATTTCGGGAGTGGCGCGTACCGCGATGCCACATTGCCGCTCCATCGGGCGCGGAGCGCGTCGCCGTCCAGATCAAAGACGTAGACACGGCGCGGAAGTTCATGTGATTCGACGACGATTTCCGAGAGTTCCGCGACGTAGCCGATATTTTCGCCTGCGAGCACGACCTGTGCGGTGCGACCGGGATGGAGATGGGGCAAATTCGCTGGGGCAAACGTGACTTCCGCCGCGAAGCCGAGGGCGCGAAGCAGATCCTCGATCACACCCTTGGTGAAGTAAAAGTCGGCGACGAACGCATCGGATTTGATCGCCCACGCTTGCGGCATCGCGGAACCGGTAACGGCTCCGGTGATGCGAAGCGGCTCGCGGAACGTGCCGTCCAGTTCGCGGTGGTATACCGGCCCGACCTCGAAAACAGCGGCGTCCTTGATGTCTCCCGCGAACGCGTTCGCGACGATTTTAAGCAGACCGGGCAAAAGCGACGTACGCATCGTCCCCAGATCCACCGAGAGCGGCAACCGGATGTTCATTCGCTTTGCAGCATCCGTCAGGTCGAGCGACGAGGGCGTCACCAATGAATGGCTGTGAACGTCTTGCAAACCGGCGCGGATCAACGCTTCGCGAACGAATGCTGTGAACCGACCCTTCGGGGAATCCCCGCCCGCCCCCGAACGAACCGGTGCCAGTGTCTCGGGAAGGTTCGCGTAGCCGAGCGCGATACGCCCGACCTCCTCCGCGATGTCGTCCTCGCGGGTAATATCCGGTCGCCACGCCGGGATGACACAATCAATCGCGCCCGCCGCCCGCTCGACCGAGATGCCGAGCCGTTCCAGACCGGCAATCGCCGAATCGCGGTCGACGTCCGCGCCCAACAGTTTGCGAATGCGGTCCACCCGCGCGACCACGCGGCGCGGCGTGAACCGTTTGGAAACCACATCCAATCGTTCCCCTTCGACCGTTCCGCCCGCGATCTCGACCAGCAGACGCACGGCGCGTTCGGCGGCGGCGGGAACCAGGAGCGGGTCCACATACCGCTCGAACCGGTACGACGCCTCGGTGCGTAGTCCGAGGCGTTTCGCGGTACGCCGCACGGAATACGGGTCGAAGTGCGCGGATTCGAGAAGAATATCGGTCGTCGTGTCGGACACTTCGGTTGCCGCGCCGCCCATCACGCCCGCGACCCCGACCGGCTTTTCGTTGTCGCAGATACAAAGCATCCCGGTTTCCAGAGTACGCTCAATCCCGTCCAGCGTCTTCAATTTCTCGCCGGGACGCGCTTCCCGCACGACAATCGCGCCGTCCGGCACCGTCGCCAGATCGAACGCGTGGAGCGGCTGCCCGGTTTCCAGAAGCACATAGTTCGTGATGTCCACGACGTTGTTAATCGGGCGCATCCCGGCGGCAATTAAGCGGTTTTGTAGCCACTGCGGCGATGGCACGACCGTCACGCCCCGCACGACAGTCAGGGAGAAGCGCGGTGCCAGTTCGGTCGCCTCCACCGTCGCGGACGCCGAACCGTTTTTCGCCGTGCTCCCGGTCGTTTCCGGGGCGCGGGAGGCATAACCCACATAAGGCGCAAGCGGGAGATTCCCGGCGGCGGCGGCTTCGCGGGCGGTCCCGTACACCGATGCCCAGTCGCCCCGGTTCGGCGTCACTTTGGTGAACAGCGCGATCCCATCCGGCGAGTCAAAGGTTTCCTCGACTTCCAGACCCGCCATCGTCAGCAGGTCGTTAAACGCGGCGAGTTCCGGCTCCCCTTCGGGAACG
>JACMIS010000322.1 GCA_014381035.1 Armatimonadota bacterium | reverse complement strand
TTCCTTGCCCGTCATCGCCGACAGGTTGTAGACGTTCTTTTTGCACGAGCCGCAGTAACGGGATTTATCGTCCCCGATCATTCGTGCCCATTCGGCGCGGCAGGGCGTCGCGACGCGGGTGCGGGAAAGAAGCAGGGCGTCGGTGTTTTTATCGGCGGTTTTACCCGCCATCGGTAACGGCATCATCGGTTTTTGTCTCTCCATCGGGCGGCTTTTCGTCCGGTTGCCGGTTTGGACACGGGGTGGGGGAACTACCTTCAAAAGATATTGACGGAGAGGTTTGTAAATCATCGCCCGTGCCGATACAACAAATCTGATGGAATCAAATGTCGTCGAATCTACCTACGCCGTACTGGCACAACAGCACCGCGAATATACCGCCTCCGATGTTGCCGCACAGACCGGGGTAAGTGAGGTGGAGGCGCTCGCGGCGGTGCAATCCTTGACGGGCGACGGGAAAGCGTTCGCGGTGTCTGGCGATGGGTTCCTGTCCGATGTCGCTTGGAAGCGGGTCTGTGACACAGCACTGCGGATACTGACCACGTTCCACAAGCGAAACCCGTACAAGCGCCGTGCGCCGGATTCGGAACTACGCCCCGCGCTGGTGAAGGCCGCGACGGTGCGCGATTATCTCGCGCTTAAAGCCGCCCTGGAAGACGCGGGCGTCTGGGAGCGCGAACGGGGCGGGGCGCGGTTGCCGGATTTCGCCGTGGTTCTGCCGCCGCGTTGGGAAGCGGCTGCACAGGAGATGCTTCCCGTTTTTGTCGCCGGGGGATTGAACGATCCCCCGTGGCCCGGTAATTTTCGCGCCAACTATCCGCGCGACGTTCCAGTAGATGCCGTTCTGGATATATTGTGCGAGCAAGGAAGGTTGGTTCGTCTGGAGAGCGACTTGTATATCGCCGTGGAGTCTTTGGAGCAGGCGAAAGCGACTATCACGGCGCTCGCCGATGCCGGAACGCCGATCACGGTTGGCGCGGTGCGTGACGCGACCGGTTCCTCCCGCCGGGTGGTAGTTCCCTTACTCGAAACACTCGACAAGCAAGGGTTCACCACACGGCACGAGGAAACGCGGACGATAGTCGCTAAAACCGATACGAAAGCAGAACCGACGGACCGCCAAATTCGACATCGTTCAGCTCGCCCGTGAACGTATAGTTGGCTTCGAGTGCCCAATCCTCCACGAAGTCCAGCCCGATGGTCGCTTTGCCGCCGAATTTCACGTCGTCGTCCTGGACGCCATCGATGTCGTAGCGCAGGAAGTACGCCCCGACCCCCGCCCCGACAAAGAGCCGTGGGCTGCTGAGCCGCGTGACCGCGAAACCCTCTTTCGCGCCGGGATAAAAGCGAAAACCGATTCCCGCGCCGACGAACGACGCTTCGTTGTCGTCTTCTTCCACGTGAAAGGCCGAGTCGAGATATAGCTCCGGGGCGAAGGGGCGTGTGGTACCCTGTGCCGGCAGGTCCACCGAGGCACCCAGCGAAATGAACACGTCTTCGGTGCTGTCACGTAGCGCCTTTTCCTGGGGAAAGAACGCCCCGATTTTCAGGCGACCCGGCTTGCGGTAGCCGCTAGGACCGGGGAACAGTGCCTCTTTTCTGGGGTCGAACAGCGGCGCAACGGGTTTCAAATCGGACTGATTGTAGACCGGTTTGTCCGTTAGCTGAGCCGCACGCTCCAGGTCGGTCAGGGGATCGGGGACCTCGGCTGGCTTCGGCGTGGGGGACGGAACCGGTGCCGGGGTTTGCGCTCCGACCGGGGCGGCGGATGCGCCAACGAGTACCGGCGCGGCGAATAAACAAAATATAGAAATCACAGAGCAATGAAAACGGCGCATAACATCCTCCAAAAGGTGGGGCGAAAAATTGGGGAGAGCACTATAAATCGCTTCACGCACTCTTCCATTAGAATATTATGGCGAAAATGCCCGACTTCTTTCCCGCTAGTTTACGGTGGAGCCCCCGCCTCCGATCCCGAGGGAGTCAGAGAGGACGCGGAGGCAAGACAATCGGTCACCATCGGGCAGACCCTCCCCTCCGGTATCTCCCCTGGCTCCCCAGGACCGGGGGCGGGGGGGCTCCGTTTGCCCCGCTCAGTAATTACGGGGTATATCCAACTAATACCGAACTTGCTGCGACGAATCAGAACGGAACATCTCGCGGAGGGATTCCGTCTAATCGTTGATATTTTTGCGATGCGCGTGTTGGCGACTACAGACAGCTACAGCGCACCCCCATTGTGTGAGGAGCCGAAAAAATGAAGTCCCAATTCCGCGCCCGACGAAGCGCATTCACCTTGATCGAGTTGCTGACCGTGATCGCCATTATCGCGGTGCTCGCCGCGATCATCTTCCCGGTCTTCGCGGCGGTGCGTGAGAACGCGCGGCGTGCCGACTGCATGACAAATATGAAGTCGATCTCGACGGCGTTGAAGCAGTACGAACTCGACAACCGCAAGTACCCCGACTTCCTGTTCGCCCCGGCGATCGCCGAGGCCTCGGGTGGGGGATGTGCGCAGGCAGCAAACGGTAAACTTATTGTCGCTACCGGCACCGGCCGCGCCTGTTCGCAAGAGCAAGCCTCGGCGACGGGCAAGTTGGGCGGGGACTATGTGGATCCAGACGGTAATGTGGTTGCGTCCGGCGGTTTGTACCCGGAGTATGTCAAATCGCTTTCTACCTACTCCTGCAAAAACAACAACTGGTTCTACCCGACTAATGATCCGGCGTACAACGAAGCAACGCCAGGAACAAGAGACTATCCGGTGACAGCCCCGAAAGCGTTCTTTGTCCCGTCGCTGGACAAGAATAATATCGACACCTTTACTGACAAGTATGGCGACACGAATGCACCTGATGCACTGCGCTTTTACAAGTTCGATTCGTACGACACTAACCCGCTTATTCTGAAAGACGCAAGCGGTGAGGCGCTTGCGAAGATCAACGCGGACCAGTGGGTGGTACGCTATCAGCGGCAGTGGATGGGCGTGGTAAACAACCCTAATGACCGCAACGTGATCGCATCGGACAAGGCACGCCAGTTATATCAGGATCAGTTGATCTGGCGAAACCCGAGCGACGATGCGGCGGTGACCATGTGTTCGCACCATGCGGAAAAAGGCAAGGTCATCGTGCTTTACCTGTCTGGTACCGCGAAAGTGGTTGA
>JACMIS010000321.1 GCA_014381035.1 Armatimonadota bacterium | reverse complement strand
CCTGCGGGTTTGGAGGAATCCCTGCCCAACGGGCATCCGCCGAAGGCGCGTAGCGGGACTGCTCGCCGTCCGGCTAAATTCCTAACACCCCGTACTCCGCAAGCGCGGCATCTACGACGCGCTGTTCACTTTCCGTCAATTCCACCAGCGGCAAACGCACTCCACCGACCGGCTGACCGATTTTGCCCATCGCATATTTGAGCGGCGACGGGGACGGTGCTGAGAAAACAGCGCGGGTCAGTGGCAAGGTGCGCAGGAACAGGCGCAAGGATTCGGTGGGATCGCCCTCGAACCACGCGTTGCACGAGGCTTGCAGATCGGGTCCACAGAGATGCGACACGACCGAAATAACGCCTGCCCCGCCGACTGCGAGCGTCGGCAGAACCGTTGCATCATCGCCGGTGTATATGTCGAAATCTTCGGGCGTCGTGCGGGCGATTTCGGCTACCTGCGCCAGATTCGCCGACGCCTCTTTCGTTGCGACAATATTGGGGACATCCTTTGCCAGTCGTACCGTTGTGTTTGCCTCGATATTTGTGATCGTTCGTCCGGGGACATTGTAGAGGATTACCGGGAGCGGCGTGGCTTCGGCGACGGCGCGGAAGTGGCGATACAGCCCTTCCTGCGACGGTTTGTTGTAGTACGGCGCGACCGCGAGCAACGCACCGGCTCCGGCGTCGTGGGCGCGAATCGCGGTTTTCATCACGGCGCGGGTATCGTTCCCACCGACCCCCGCTATCGTTTTCCCCTTGCCAACAACCGCCGATACCACCCGCACGAGTTCCGCTTTCTCGTCGCCATCCGTGGTCGGCGATTCCCCGGTCGTGCCGTTGATCACCAGAGACTCAGAGCCGTTGGAGAGGAGCCAGTGCGCCAATCGCTCTGCACGCAGATAATCCACCTCGCCGCGTTCATCGAAAGGCGTCACCATAGCGGTGACCACCCGACCCCATCGCCCGTTCATTCCTCGCATAACTGTTTGTTCCTAAAAATCGAAAGTCGGAAACCGTTTCGTCACGGTTTCCGACTTATTGTATACGGTGCGCGAGGTCATCGGCGCAACATATACCGATTCACCGCCATCTATTTTCACGCCGCCGGGTAACCCAACACGTCCATATCGCGAATCACTATGAAACGGATGCTTGATCAGGTCCGTGCCGACGCCGGTGGCAAAGTTGGCGTTGGACGGAGAAGAATCCCGCGCCACTTGGCGCGGGATTCTCCGGAAGAGAGTTACCCGATTTAAGGCTTAGCAGGCGACTCCATTTTTGGAGCCGGGGCTTTGGGCTTTGCGAATAATTTTTCATCGACAGGCACGTTCACCTGTACGGAATCGAACGTCACGTTCACTTCGGAGACTCCGCCGACGACCTGACGCGTGGTGAACGGAATCTTCACTCCGCCCACACTACGGAAATCGCTACTGAAACTCTGGGTCGGCACCGAGCCCTGCGCGGTTTCGACGACCACATCGGTACGAACGGGAAGTTTTGTTTTGATGTCGTAGTAGGTGACGACGGGCTTGCCACTTGCTTTCGGCGTCATCTGGATCGCATAGGTGCTCATCGTTCCCACTTTCCGGATGCCGAGAAGAACAGGCTTTTGATACAATTTTCGCCAATCGTTCGTTTTGATTTCGTCCGACTGACGTTTCATCTGGTCAAGTTCTCCGCCTGCCAGGGTTCGAAGACCGTTGATCGGGTCCAGACTCCAACCGACCTTCCCGTCATATCCCTGCTCCGCTTTACCGAATCCCGCGATGTTCTGCAGGACGTATACTTTGTCGGGGAACTTCATCTGTGTTTCCATGGTGCCGGTAATATTTTGCGCGGGGATGGATATCTTGCCTCGCATTCGCATCGTCTTGAGTTTTGCGAAAGCGGCTGCACTTCCGATTGCGTCGGCGGAGTCGTCCATGATCTTTGCCGGGGACGGTAATTTCGCCGGTGCTGGCTTCGTTGTTTTCTTTTGTGCCAGTAACGGAGTCGGCGCGGAAAGAAGAACAGTTGCCAGAACCCCGCTCACCAGTGCGATACACAATCTTCGATTCATTTATTTACGGTTTCCTTTGTGGTCAGATAATTTAACGCCGCGTCCAGGATCGGGTCGCCGCTTGGCGATGCGGCGAGAGTGGCGCGTGTCAGGGTGACGGGAACATCAGGCGTCACGCCCCGCCCTTCTAAAAACACGCCTTTCGGAGTACGGAAATCGGCGAACACGTATTGCAGTCGTCCGCCATCCGGTAGCAGCACGACCTGTGACGGGAGCACCATCCCCGCCGTCTGTCGTCCGATCACCGTGGCGCGTTTCGCTTCCTGTAATCCCGCCGCCATGATTTCGGACGTGCTGATACTTCCTTCGTCGGTCAGCACAACGACTTTGCCCTTGTAAACCGGCTCCTGCGGAAAGGCGATGAACGACTGCGGAAACAATCGCGTCTTCATCGTGCCGATATTCATTTTTTTCGCGGTGAGCGTGCCCGCGATCCCGCTTGCCATGATACCGACCCCGCCCCGGTTTCCGCGCAGATCAATGATGATCCCCGGTGCTTTCCGTGCGGCGAATCCCTGGATCGCTTCTTTCACCGGATTGGAAAGCGGAACCAGGAAAATAGAAAAGCGTACATACCCGATGCCCCCGACGAGCGTTTTCGTTTCTATCTCCGTTCGTATCGGTGGTAGCGCACCGAACGTCACCACTTTCGCGGTAGATTTGCGCGGCGTGATGGTCAGCGTTTTTTCGGCGTCGGTCTTGTCTTTCACTGTCAGCGTATACGGCTTGTCCACCGTCCCGGCAAGGAGTGCGTCCATAGTCGCCCAAACCGTCACCCGTTCTTCGCCGGGATGCGGGTTCGGGTTTGCCGCGAGTATCTTCTCCAGAACAGGAGCGATCTGCTTCTCGTTGATGGCGACGATCACATCGCCGGGTCGGACCCCCGCTTCTCTCGCCGCGCTCATTTCCGCGACCCGTGCCACGACCGGCAGATCTTCTATCCACTGCGCCGTGAGTCCACTCTCCCCGGTCTCACCGGGGACGGTCGGACTCGTGCCGATCTCCTCGGTCTCCTGGAGCGTCGCCGGAGGAATCGCGCCCAGATGCGATTGCTTGAGTTCGCCGAGCATGGCGTTCAACACCCCGTAGAAAGCGGCTTGATCGGTCGCTTTCTCGGCTTGCGGCAGATATTTCGCCCGAACCGCAACCCAGTTCACCCCGTTCATTTTCGGATCGTAATGGTTATCGCGCACGGTGCGCCAGACGATGTCGAAGATCTTCTGTCGCGAGGGGGCTTCGATTGCCGCTTTTTTAGCGTCCGGTTTCGCTTTGGCAGGCTGTTGCGCGGCAACTGGCAAGCAGAATAGGACGGACAGCGCAAGAACGCTGAGTAGTTTTCGTGTCATGCTTTGAGCAGAATACTTTCTTTTTGAAATGCGTGCGCGGCGAACAGGACCGCGGTCACGGCGTACAGGAGGGACGTTACACACGCGATGAGGACAAACGCCGGATTCCAGACGCCTTCGAGGGCTTGTTTGAGAACCAATGACGCATTCGTGATCGGGACCGCCGCCCAGAACAGCGGTGCCTCGGATTTGAGGAACAGCGAAAGCATCGCCCCTGACGTGGTTACCAGCATGACCGGCGCCAGGTATGATTGTGCTTCGCGTTGATTGCGAGCGTAAGTAGAGACAGTCAACAGAATCCCTGCTCCCATGACGGCAAGCGGTATCTCAACCAGAAACATCGCTGCCACGCCCGTAAACGTCAGGGTTATGCCTGACTTGACCATCCAGGCGAAAGCCGGGATTTTGACATAAAACGGCCAGATAAAGCCGATGACGGATAGCATGCCGCCGATCATTGCAACAGCCGCGACAGCCAGAAATTTACCCGTAACGAGTTCCCGTCGCGATGCCGGAGAAACGAGCAGTGTTTCCAGCGTCCCGCGTTCCTTCTCGCCCGCCACAGTATCATTAGCCAGATACGCCCCGCCGATGATGGCATAAATAGCGAGCATATACGGCAGAATCATCGTCACCAGTGCCGTTCCCGGCGATGCCCCCCCTTTGATATTTTTCTCCACCGGCGCGAACGGTTTGGCGAGTAGTTGAGGCAAACCGTTTTCCTGCAACCGGAGTCCGACCAGTCGTCCCGCACGCCGGTCCAGGAACGATTTCAGGCGGTCTGCCGCTTGCGCTGACGTTTGTCTCCCCTGGTCAGCGAGCACTGCGACCGGAATCTGATGCGATTCCATAAGCTCTGCTTCAGCATTCGAAGGAAAGACGAGGGCGGCACGTACTTTTTTCGTGCGAATCAGTTCCTCCGCTTCTGCCTGAGTTCGGACATTGGTTACTAAATACCTGTCGTCGTCGGGGGATTTGAACACTTTTGCAACTTTGAGGACATCGGATAGCGTCCGTGATTCCTGAACCCCGACAAACGCGACCGGTACCGTTTCTTGTTGCGCCGACTTCATTTCGCTTTGTATCAGAACTCCGAGCAGAGCGAATAGGACTGGCGTCAGGAGGAGCGGAGAATAGATGGTGTTGAAGTGGGTGCGCTTATCGCGGAACGCTTCCCAGAACTCCTTTTTGAAAATAATCTGCCATAAGGGTGTCATGTATTAGTTCTCCGGTTCCCCGATAAGGCGCAGGAAGACCTGCTCAAAAGTGGTGCCACCGGTGCGGTCACGCAGTTCGGCGAGCGTTCCTATCGCGGCGATTTTACCGTCATGTACTACCGCCACACGGTCACACAACGCTTCGACCTCGCTCATGATGTGCGTCGAGAAAAGGATGGTCTTGCCTTCCTGCCGCGAACGGCGAATGAAGCGAACCACCGTCCGTGCCGCCATGATATCGAGCCCCGAAGTCGGTTCATCGAAAAACAGTACCGGTGGTTCATGGAGCACGGAACGGGCGATAGAGGTGCGCTGACGCTGCCCGGTGGACAGTTTGTCGCAACGACGATCCAGAAACTCGTGCATTTCGAGCGTTTCAGCTAATGTTTCGATACGTGCCTCGCGGTACGACGGTTCCATGCCGAACAGTTCACCGAAAAAGCGAAGCATCTCGCGGGCGGTAAGGCGATCATACAGGGCGGCGGTTCCGGTCAGGTAGCCAATGCTGGCGCGTACTTTCGCGCCTTCGGTCTGTATATCGTAGCCGTTGACGGTGCCTTTGCCGCCGGTCGGTTCCAGAATCGTGGCGAGCATCCGGATCGTGGTCGTTTTCCCCGCGCCATTCGCGCCGAGCAGTCCGAAGATCTCACCGGGTTTGGTCGCGAACGATATTCCGTCTACCGCACGCTTTACCTGTTTTGTTTTGGGGTCGTTGAAGTGTTTTTGGAGGTTTTCCGCTTCAATCATGCGTTGATTTCTTTCCGTGACGCGGGCGGACCCAGGCGTCTCAGGATCTTAGAAACGCGACGGACAGGTTTGGTTACAGTTGTCGCCAAAAATCATCGTCAAAACGTGGTCTTTTTCTCCGTTCGATGCACGACACTATGATCAATGCCCCTACCGCAAGTGCCGACAAAACGAGGATTTTGATTTCGGTGTCCGTTATCGCGCCGTTCATCACGACGCAGACCATCGCGAAGATAAAACCAAGAAACGCGGTCAAGACGCAAGCCGTCAGGAACATCTGCATCAGCGTTGTAAGCACCCACGACTGTATTCCCTGCCAGAAGGTCTTGCCAGTAGAGCGGCGAATCATCGGCAAAGGAGGGAACGGTTTGCCACAATCGGCGCAACGTACCGTATCCGTGCGTGCGGGTTGTTTGCAGTACAGGCAGATAGCGAGATCATATGACATTGTCAGATGCTAATGGAACGGGAAAAATTGATTTCGGTTGTGGTCTTTACCAAAAAACGGATGAATATCATCAAGACCACCGTATTTAAGGAGGCACTGTCGTGGTATAAACTCACAATAACCATGAAACCACAGAATTCCTTTTCGAAATTACTTTTTGTTGTCACAATACTGTTGTTTTCAACCGGTGTCCATGCACAGACCGTGCCCAGTCAGGGAGCATCCGTGTCTTCGAGCACAGCGGTCAAAATACCGACCACTTCCTATCCCGAGCGGGTCGCGTTGTGGGAAAAATCCATCGTCGCTTTTGAAGAAAAAGACCGCACCGCTGGTGTCCCCCCTGCGGGTGGTATCGTGTTCGTTGGTTCCTCGTCTATCGTGGGCTGGAAAACACTCGCCACGGACTTCCCAACCCTTCCCGTGATCAACCGTGGTTTCGGCGGTTCAGAGATCCAGGACTCGTCCTACTATGCCGGTCGAATTATCCTCCCCTACAATCCGCGCACCGTTGTTTTTTACGCGGGCGACAACGACATCGCGGCGGGACACACAAATGAGCAGGTAGTCGGGGATTTTCAAACGTTCGCCCGTAAAATCCACGCCGTTTTGCCGAATACGAAGATATTGTTTCTGGCAATCAAGCCGAGTCCGTCACGATGGAAGCTCGAAGATCGCATGGTTGCCTCCAACAAAGCGATTGCCGATTGGATCGGCACGCAAACCAACATGGGCTACATTGATATTCACTCGCCGATGCTGGGTCCGGATGGCATGCCGCGTGCCGAGCTCTACGGTCCCGACAAGCTACATATGACTTCCGAAGGCTACCGCCTCTGGGCAAGGATCGTTTCCCAATATCTTCAATGAAAAAGCCTGACAGGTATACAGGTCGTGAGGCAGCGCGGTTATTACCTTTGAAGCGTTTTTATCCCCGGCGTATCAGGGCGATTCCCGCAATCAGCAACGCAATCCCGCCGAGACGGAGTAGCGATACCGGGTGACGCTCCGCGCCGAGTAGCCCGAAATGATCCAGACCGACCGAGGTCAACAACTGTCCCGCGATAACCACGGCGGAAAAAAGCGAGAACCCGATGCGCGACGCGAAGGTCGCCGCGACGGTCACGAATACCGCGCCAATCACGCCGCCCAGCCAGATCCACCACGGCAGACGCGAGGCGGTCACGGCATATCCACCCTCAGGCGCGTTTACGCGCGATAGCAGAACGAAAATCAGGATACTCGCTGTGCCAATGAGAAACGAGATCAATGACGCGACAAATGGACTGCCCATCTCCTTGCCCAGTCGGGAGTTGATTCCCGCTTGAACGGGCAATGCCGCCCCCGCGACAAGTGTCACAAGAAGCGGCAATAAAGCAATCGGGGATGCGTTATCCTTCACAACGTTGCTGCATTCTACGCGCCGAACGATTCCGGGTTGAGCGATTGTAATTCCGGCAACGTGAATATGCCATCCTCGCGAATCAGTACGTCGTCGAAGTAGATTTTCCCGCCGCCGCTTTTCGCGTCCTGCAGGCACACCATGTCCCAGTGGATCTGGCTCTTGTTGCCGTTGTCGGCGATGTCGTAGGCGTTCCCCGGTGTCATATGGAAGCTACCGGCGATCTTTTCATCGAACAACGTGTCACGCATCGGGATTGTCACGAACGGATTGAAACCGAGCGACCATTCGCCGATATACCGTGCCCCCTCGTCGGAATCGAGGATCTCGTTCAGTTTCGCGGTGTTCCCGCCCGCGTCCGCCTCGACAATCTTGCCGTTCTCGAACCGGAAGCGCACCCCACTAAAAACCGTCCCCCGATACACCGTGTCACAGTTATATTGGAGCGTACCGTTGATGCTGTCACGCACCGGCGCGGTAAAACACTCGCCGTCCGGGATGTTACGATGACCGGTGCAGGGGATCGCGCCGATGCCTTTGATGGAAAACGACAGGTCGGTGCCCGGTCCGGTGATGCGGACGCGATCCGTGGCTTCCATCAGTTGCTTCAACGGTTCGACGGCGCGTTCCATCTGCTTGTAGTCCACGCCGCCACAAACACGGAAGTAAAAGTCCTCGAACGCCTCGGTGCTCATTCCCGCCGATTGTGCCATGCTCGGGTGGGGCCAGCGTAGGACCACCCACTTTGTTTTCGGGACGCGGATCTGGCTATGCACCCGGTGCCACCACTGCTTTTCATACGTCGCCATTTTGTCGCCGGGAAGGTCGCTGTATTCGCTGGAGTTGTATGTCCCGCGCACCGCCACATAGCACTGTACGGCTTCCATACGGACGGTTTCGATGTCGCCGATGGTTTTCATCTGCTCCTCGGTCGCGTTCTTGATCAGCGCACGGAGGACTTGCTGTTGATGCGTGATGACGAGCGGCAAACCGCCAGCTTCGGCGATGGCGTCGATCAGGGCGACGGTGAACTCGGCGGGAACATCGGTGTTCTCGATCAGGACTTTTTCGCCCGGCTGAACGTCCATGGAATGACTGACAAGAAGGCGAGCAAGGGTATTAAAGCGGGTGTCTTTCATGTGCGGGATTCTACCATATTGATTCTCTTTTGTTTGTCCTTTGCGGACGGCGGCAACTCGCGGAAACGCGTTTCCGCTGCCATCGTTGCATCGTTGTTACCTGCGGTGCTGTTTACTGTGTAGTGGTGTTTAGTTTTTTGCCCTGGAGACGTTCGGTGGATACTTTTGGTGCCTCTGCTGCTGGCACCGTAACCGTGTTCGCATCGCCATCGGATACGTAGGCGGTCTTCTGCTTTTTCATTTGATCCAGCCAATCCGTAATCCCCGACCCGCCTTCGACGGCTTGAATACGGGGAATACGCATCGGATCGAACGACTTCATATACGGCGAGGGCGCGGGATTCGCACCGACCAACATCACGGAAGAATTGGTGTACGGCTGACTTGCAAATGTTCCTTTACCGAGCAGGGAACGGTTTTTCGGGGCGATGCCCATCGGTAGAGCGATGCTGATGACAGGGGTTTCCGGCAGGATTTTCTGAATCTTCTGTACCGCCCCGCCGATCTCCTCTTGGACTTTCGCGTCGGACATGGCGCGAAGGCTGTTGTGCTTGACGGTGTGGTTCCCGATCTCGCAACCGAGTTCGTCGCGCAGGAATTTGAACTTCGCGGTACGTTCCTTGGCGGGTCCGAAGGCACTTTCCGGCAACACATAAAAGGTGGCACGGGTTTTCCAGTCGGCGTGTTTCTTCTCGAACTCCTGGAGGATTGCGACCGCGCAATCAGGGTCCATAGATCCATCTTTTAAATACCGGAACTGTGAGGCGTCGGCGTCGTCAAATGTCAGGATCACGGGGCTGGCTCCGGCGGGAAGATCTATTTTCCCACTGAGCACGTCCTGTAGTGCTACCGGGCGGTACCCTTCCCGGTACAATCGCTCCAGGTCTTTCCGGAAATCGGACGAGCTACGGTCATAGCGACTCGGCTTGACGGTAATAACCCGGTGATATTCCAGGACCGGGATCAATCCGGCTTCGTTCGCGGGGCGACTGCTCACCGGTTTCGCCGCGCCGGACGATTGCGTGGGTGACGACGTCGGTGACATCGTCGGCTGATCAACGTTTCCCGCTGTCGCTTCTGGAACAGACGAAACGGAGACGGACGGCTTATTTTCCTGCTGGCAACCGGATAGTGATATTGCCACAGTCAGAATGAAAATGGGTTTGAAGATTCGCGAGAACATGTAGAAGGAGTTCTACATAGGTCCCGCCGAATACTCCTTTTGGATGCGGCGAAGATCGCCGACTTATATCGCGGTCGCTCTCCAAGGGTGTCGCCAAGGAAGTTACGGTTTTATGAATAATTTATCAAGCATGGCTAAACGGAGTAGCACACAACGTTTTCTTTTATCGAGCGTGATTTTGGGTGGAATCGTGCCATTTCTGATTTCCGGTTGCAATAATGTAAAGGGAGTCGCCACATCCGCTAACCCGGCCCCGCCCGCGACAAACAGTTCTGCAGAGGTACCCGGCGCGACACCGACACCTGCCCCTACACCCACACCGCTGGAAAAAGTCAAACTCACGGAACCGGTGCGCGGCATCTACCTTTCCGGCTGGACGGCGGGCGGGACGAAGCGGTGGGGGCAACTGTTAGACATCGTTGACAAAACCGAAATCAACGCGGTAGTGATTGACGTGAAAGAGGACGGCATGATGTCCTACAAGACCGACATCCCGCTGGCTATCGAAGTAAAGGCGAATCACAAGATGATCGCCGATATAGATGACAAGATGGCGCAGTTGCGGAAACGAAAAGTCTTCTCCATCGCCCGTATTACCTGCTTCCGGGATGAAATCACGGCGAAGAAACGCCCGGACCTCGCCGTACAACGCAAGGATGGCAAGCAGTGGCAGGATAGTTCGGGGCATTACTGGCTTGATCCGTACAACAAAGCGAACTGGGACTACAATGTGGATGTCGCCATAGACGCCGCGAAACGGGGATTCAACGAAATCCAGTGGGACTATGTCCGATTCCCCTCGGAAGGATCGAAGGCGAACCGCGTTTATCCGGCAAAGGAAAAAGGCGATCTTCGCTCCGAGGCGCGTGTCATCGCCGAGTTCCTGAAATACGCGAAAGAAAAATTAGAGCCGTATGATGTCGCCGTTTCCGCCGACATTTTCGGGCTTACCGTCTCGGCAAAACCGGACGACGACATGGGCATCGGGCAAAAAATGGACCTGATGACGCCGCACATTGATCTGATCTGCCCGATGGTCTATCCGTCGCACTATAACCGCGGCGAGTACGGCATCGCCCACCCCAACGCCGCCCCGTACAAAACGGTCTCCACTGCCCTCAAGTACGCCGTGGAGCGGGTAAAAGGGACCGACTGCAAGATTCGCCCGTGGCTACAGGACTTTTCCCTCGGAGTCCGCTACGGTGAGCCGGAAGTCCGCGCCCAGATCAAAGCGGCACGCGAGCACGGCATCAACGAGTACCTCCTCTGGAACGCCTCGAACCGTTACACAGTCGCCGCCCTGACTCCGCCGAAAGCGGCGAAGAAAAAGACGGTCAAAGCAAGCGTGAAGCCGAGTCCTGCGGCAAAAATGGAAAGTAAGCCGGACGAAAAAGTCACCACGGAAGCGTCACCGATCCCGACACCAAAACCCTCCCCGGTGCGTTAGCGATCCGCGCCGCCCCGCCGGATTAGCGGGGCGGCTTTCTGCTGAAGCGTAGTCCGATAAGGATGGCGCAGATCATCGCGCCCATGACCGCCATCGCTCGGTACAGGGCAGGCAAGGCGACGGCGAGTGCGGGAGCAGTCGGACCCTGCTGGTATCTCTCCATTTGAATAAAGATCATCAACAGAAATAGAGCGAACAGGGCGACTCCCAGATTGCCGAAAGTGTCGCGACTCATAAGATTTTCTCCCGGAGCAGTATACGTCACTTTCCGTTATTTCCGGAAGCGACGGTCATTTTCATTTGACATGCCCTGTTCCGCATGATACTATTTACGCCGTTGTCTGTTTAGCGGGACACACCAAATTCAGGCGGGCGTTTCCCGCAAAGACAAAAGCGAAAAGAGTTTAAAAAGTACGATGTACGCGATTATACGGACGGGCGGCAAACAGTACCGCGTTCAGGAAAATGAAACGATTATTGTCGAAAAGCTTGCTGGCGAAGCGGGCGACGCAATAACGATTGACGATGTATTGTTCCTCGGTGGCGAGACGACCAAAGTCGGTTCCCCGACGGTTGCGGGCGTAAGCATCGCTGCGACCATCGTGAAGCAAGGCAAGGGTCCCAAGATCCACGGTTACACCTATGTTAAGGTGAAGGGCGAGCAACGTCACTACGGTCATCGCCAGGAGCAGACCATCCTTCGCATCGATAAGATTGCTGCTTAGGTGTTAGGTGTTAGGTATTGGGTGTTGGGTATTTCCGACGCCGTTTCCTAACACCCAATACCTAACACCTAACACCCAGAAACGGAGTTTCAAAAACAAAATGGCACACAAAAAAGGCGTCGGTT
>JACMIS010000320.1 GCA_014381035.1 Armatimonadota bacterium | reverse complement strand
TCAGTAAATACTACTTCTCCTCAGTTTTACAAAAATCCGGGAATCACTACACCGGGCAACGTTTCAAATAAACAGACAAAAACAGGGGAACCCGAGCGTTTTTCACCGTGGGTTCCCCCGTCAAAACCGTGTTTATTATCTCTTTATTTTACAGCAAATCACAACGCTTTTCAAACGCTTTGTTCGCCCGGAGATGACCCACAAGAATCACGAAAAACTTTTTTGAAAAATGCGCGAAAAATGTTTACACCCTTTTCGACCGGGGTAAAAGTAGTGTGAGCATAAGAGAGATACGAGAGTTTCGGTTACGGGGATCGTTGGGGAGCGAGATCTGCCGAAATAAATGAGTGAGTGAGGCGTTGTGGATGTTGGGGAGCAAACACATCGCTGATGAGAGCAAGGGACAGCGCGGCTTCTTGGGGAGGAAGCCGCGCTATTTTTTTGTCCGGGTTGACGAACCGAAATGAAGCCCAATTGGGTATAACTCAATCGGTAAACCCGACATTGCTCGGGATGCCTACGAAAGGTTTCCATTATGGCTGAGTTCGATACCTTCCAGTCCGCAAACACCGAATTTGTCAACAGTTTCGATAAGGGGACGTTGCCGATGCCCCCCGCCCGCCACGTCGCCGTGGTCACCTGCATGGATGCGCGACTGCACCCCGAGAAGTTCCTCGGTCTGGAGATCGGTGACGCGCACATGATCCGTAACGCTGGCGGGCGTGTCTCCGAAGACGCTTTGCGGTCGCTGGTCATTTCCCAGAGGCTTTTAGGCACGACCGAGATCATCGTCATCCACCACACGGATTGCGGCATGATCACTTTCAAGAACGAGGACCTGCGGGCGAAGATCCAGACCGACCTCGGCGTAGATGTCGGTGAACGCGATTTTCTACCCTTCACTGACCTGGCACAGAGCGTGCGCGACGACGTACAAACCATCCGTGACTCGCCGCTGGTACCGAAAGAGATCCCGGTCTCCGGAGCGATCTACGATGTCCACACCGGCAAACTGACCCCTGTCGCGTAGGCACGAATTCAACCACAAAGGGCACAAAGTTTTGAGGGTTTTTCCAAGTGGGGCTTGCCGCGTTGGTTTCGCTTGCCGTATAGCGAGCGAAGCCTGAAACCTTCAAAAACTTTGTGCCCTTTGTGGTTGAATTCCTGGAAGACCGAGGGCGCGGACTGCCCACGGGAGAGCCACCGAGAGTTGCAGTTTTTGCACGCGACGTATCCGTCCAGCGGTGTCGAAGTTGGGTGAGGGGCGTCCGGCGTGCGCCGCCCAGTACCCGGCGAGGATCGCGGCGAGTTCGGGTTGGTCAGGGAGTATCGTTTCGGGGGCGGGTCCGCCTTCGTGATGCAGACTCGGGAGCCATCCCGCGATGTCTACCAGTCCGTTTCCGTAGCACGCCCAGTTCCAATCGACCAGTACCGCCCGCCCGTCGTCGGTGAAGCACAGGTTGTCGCTTCGCACGTCCTGATGCACCAGATCGTCGCCGCCTAAAACGGCGGTGGCGTCCGCGCGGAGCAGGGTTGGTAGGGCAGTGTCGAGCCAGTCGCGTGAGCAGAAGCCGAGCGACAGGAACGGCTCCGGGTCGGCGGCGACTTTGTTCCAGGAAGCGAGTGCGGAGCGGTCGGCATCCTGCGAGTGCAGAAAACCGGGCGCGAACAGCGATGCGCAAGGGCGCACGGCGGCGAGCATGTCCAGCACTTTTTGTATGTCGCCGTCACGCCAGGGCGGACCCCAGTGCGCTCCCGTCAGGTCCTCCAGCACCAGTACCGGGAAATCGCTCTCCGCACGTCTCGCGGAGCCGTAATAGCGCGGCAGGAACGGCTTCTCGCCCAGCGTTTCGTACACCGCGATCTCGCGATTGATCCATCCCGCCGTGTCGCTCTCGGTAGCTGCCTTCACGAACGCCGTCGAACCATCCGCGAAGTGCGCCACGGTACGCAGGGCGCGGGTGTAGCCGCCGGTTTTCGTCAGCGGGAGGCAGGACGTGACGCGCTTCCCGGTGGCGCGGGAAACGGCGTCGCCGACATCGCGCAGGTCCGCCGGTGCGTCAGGTGCCATTCTGCCGCTCCCCATAGTGCCACCGTGTGCGTATCTTTTCATAGAATGAGGGCGAGTCCCCCACCCGCAGAAACTTCACCTTATGCGGAGCCTGCGATACACTCACGATGTCGCCCGGAGCAATCACGACTTCGATCTGTCCATCGATGGACGCGACCCCGCTGGTATCAGTGCGGTGCGGCTCGATACAAAGGGTGACGGTCTCGGTGTTCGGAATCACCATCGGTCGGGCAGCCAGCGTGTGCGGGCAGATCGGCGCGATAATAAACACGGGGGCGGAGGGATGCACCAGCGGACCACCCGCCGACAGCGAATATCCCGTCGAACCGGTCGGGGTCGCCACGATGACGCCGTCGGCGGCGTAGGTCGCCAGCAGTTCGTCGCCGACCCGTGTTTGCACGTACACCAGCCGTACCGCGCCGCTCGCCACCACGACATCGTTCATGCCGAGCAGGGTCTCGCAATCGTTCGGGTTGTCGGAACCCGCGCGGCGCACCTGTGCCTGCAACATGCCGCGCTCCTCAATCGGCACATGATCCGCCAACACGCGCTCTACCGCCGCGCGTAGTGATTCCTGCGAAACCTGTGTCAGGAAGCCGAAGTGTCCGAGGTGGGCGGCGAGGATCGGCTTGCCATGCGGAGCCACGGTCCGACACGCCGCGAGCAACGTACCGTCGCCGCCGAACACCACGATAAAATCCGAGTTCACGACCACGTCGTCGCGGGTCGGGACGGCATGGCAACCGGTATCTCGCAAGAGGGAGGCGATGGCGTCCTGCGAAAGGACGGTTACGCCACTATTTTCCAGAAACGCCGCCAGATCCCGAGCCGCTTCCACGGCAGCCGGTTTCGTTTCATTGATCAACAACCCGACTGTTTGGCTCAAAAAAGGTTCTCCTACGGATTCGCCGCGCTAGTCTTCGTACTGTACCGCGCCAGATTGGCGCGGGCATCCGCGAAGTTTGGATCGACAGCGAGAGCCTTTTTATAGGCGGCAATCGCCAGTTTGAACTGTGCCCGTTTCTCGTAGACGACCCCCAGATTGTTGTGCGCCGCCGCGAGTTTCGGCTCTTTCTTCGTTGCCGTCTGGAACGCGGTTATGGCCGACTCATAACTCCCTTTTCTCTGGTAGGCGAGTCCGAGCGCATTCCACGGGGTGCCGGACGCGGGGCGGATACGGGTCATCTGCCGGTAAAGCGTGATCGCGTCGTCATAGTTCTTGCGACGCATATAGATTCCCGCGAGGGCGTCACGGGTGACGTAATCGTCACTTCTCAGGCTCGCGGCACGTTTCCATGCGGCAATCGTGCCGGTCTCGTCGTTCTGTTGCGAAAGTGTCAGTCCGTAGTTCGTCCATGCCATCGCCGATTTCGGGTTCGATTTCGTGGCGAGTTCGAACTTGGCTCCCGCCTCCGGATAGCGTCCCGCTTTATACAAAAGCGTTCCGGCGTTGAACGCCGGGTCAAAATAGTCCGGCTTCAACGCCAGCGACTTTTCGTAAGCCGTGAGTGCTTCGTCTGTTTTGCCCAGCTTGGCGAGCATGACGCCCTGATTATAGCGAACGGCGGCGGTCTCCGGCGCGTTGCGGGCTTCCAATTGATCGGCGGCGGTCCCGAACGCATCGGCGGACACGTCGGTCTGCCCGGAATCCGCGTATAGTTTGCCGAGAAGGGTCAGGGTTTGCACGTTGCCGCCGTCTAACTTGCGGGCGGTCTCCAGCGCATTGATCGCCATTTGCCGGTCGGGGCGCAGTCGCTTCGATTCCGCGATGCCGAGGCTGGTCCACACATCCGCCTTCTGCGGCGTCAGAACAGACACCGTGCGAAACGCCGCCGACGCGTTGTCGTAATCGTTCAGCCCGACATATGTTTGACCGAGGGCGAGAAAAGCGCGATCATCCTTGGGGTTGATGATCGTCGCCTGACGGTAGGCGAGAGTGGCATCTTTGGAACGCCCGAGACGCGTGTATGCCAGTCCCAGATTGAACTGTGCTTCGCCGGAACCGGGATCAATCATCGTCGCCTTTTTGAACATTTCCAGGGCACGGGTGGTATCTGCCGGTGTGCGCCCCGGTTTCAAAAGAAGCGCGTTGCCGAGGTTCGTGCAATGATCCGCCACCTGCGGTTTGAGTGCGATGGCTTTTTCCAGATACGGTATAGAGTCGTTGGGCTTGTTACGTTTCAGCAGAATAAATCCGTACCAGCCTTGAATGTCGCCGTTTTCGGGAGCACCGGCGGCGGCTTTCGCAAGTTCGGTTTCGGCGGTCGCCAGATCATTCTTACGATAGGCGGCAACGCCCGCCTGAAACGCACTTTGCGCCTGCATCTCGGTGGTAGCAGCGTTGGGGCTGGTAGCGGCGGCGGGAGGGTTGCCGGTCGGTGTGGGAGCCCTCCCATCCGTTTCCTGCGCTCTGGCAACCATTGTCGCGGATAAACAAAAAATCGTAGAAATAGCAAATAGTCGGCGGTTCATGACGCTTTATTATACCGGCAATCTATGGTTTCAAACACAGGCAAACATCATGAGACTTTCCCGGTTGCCAGACTCGGAAAGGCACCAAAAACGGTTCGAGAATCCGACCGGAAAAACTCGATCCCAAAATAGGGTTATGATTCTCGCCATCGTGTGCCAATAATCCAATGTGGCAGCATACATCGGCGAAGCATTACCCGGACGGGTATCGCCGAACAAACGTCTGCGCTCGAACGACAGGCACACCGTCTAACACTCTTCAATCGAAACTGCCGGGCGGCTAATCACCCCCGGCTTTACCAACGGCAGATACGGATCAGGTGCGGCGGTTGCCGTGCCTGAGCCGGGAACGTTCGCGTTGCTCGGGATTGGCGGCATCGCGCTCCTGGGCGTTATTCGCCGTCGCCGTGCCTCCTGATCCGTGTTCGACATTAAAAAAGCCCGCGTCCGGTAAAATCGGACGCGGGCTGAAACCCCCGAAATCCTACCGAACGGCGAGGATCTGTTCCAGGATCGTCGGGTCCTTGATCTCGCTGTCTTTCGCCAGCGTGATCACCTTCGACATCACTTCCGCCGTGCGTGGGTCGTCGTCCACGAACGGCAGGAAGATACGCCCGCGATGCTGGCTGTGTACCGGCACGATGCACAGGTAGCCGCCCGGTTGCCGGTGCACTACCGCCGAACCGAGGTGGACGCTATACATCGCCAGTTTGCCGTCGATCAAGGCGTGCGTCTTTTCGAGGCGGACATTCTCGATCTTCAGCAATTCCATCATCTCGCGGAGCAGTGCCGCCCGCATTTCGGTCGTGCTTTGCGACGCTTCCGGGTCTACCCCGCCGACGTGCGCCACCGAAACCACGAGGTCCAAATCGCGCATCGCTTCCGAGAAGACACGCGGCGGTACCGTTTTCAGTTCGACATATTTCCAGTCGCCCTTTTTGGTGAACCGGACTTCCTCGATAGTCGAGCCTTCCACGTCGGCGGGTCCCATGGTGTAGCCCATAAAGTTCACCGACGCGGTATAGCCGTCCTCGTGGAACGTTTTGCGCGGACCGTCGCCGTCGTAATCGTACTCGCCGCCGCCGATCCAACCGCGCTTGTTGAAGAGCGCGAGAGCTTGTTTCGGGTTGACCTGATGCCCGGTGTACCGCTGGGACTTCGTGCCATCCGTGGTTTCGGATTCGGTGAGCACATAGAGTTCGCGGAACACCTGCTTGAACGGTTGGATGCGCTCCCGTAGGAAGCAGTCTTTCTGCCACCGATCCCACTTGCCAGTATGGAGCAGATCGAACGGGTGCGCGATGCGGAGCGCGGTTTCCGGTGACACGGTGAATACCGCACCGTCGCAATCTTCTAACCGGTTCTCGCCGAGCGGGTATCCCGACACCGCCTCGCGCCCTTCCGCCTCGATAAACACCAGGTTACGCAGTAGCGGACGTAGCACCGGATGCTCCAGCAGTTCGCCCAACTCCTTGCCGCTAAACTTGTCGCCGCGACACATGGCGGATTCCAGTGATTCGCGCATACGGGAGACCTGCCGCGTGATTTCCGTCTTGCGGGCGGTCAGCGTGGCGACGTCGGGGTCCTTTTTCACGGCGGGCGGGATGTTGGCGAGTGTTTTGCCGTTTTTGACAATCGCGATCTCCGGCAACCCGAGCCCGTTTATTGAAAGCGACACCGACGTTTCCCCGACCGTCGCCGTGACCGCGCCGTCCCGTAGGTCGGCGACCGACGCGGCTTCCATCGCCCACGTCAGACGGATCGGGTCGGCGTACCCGGCGGTGCGAGCGAGATTTTCCATGCCGATGCGGGTCGCCAGTTTTTCCGACTCCTGCCGCTGTGCCCCGAACTGCTTCGAAGTGCGCAGGAACTCCTGGCACGCTTTGTAGCGCAGGAGTAGATCGGCTTCCTTATCCTCCACGTCGTCCGAGAAGGGGAGCAACCCGAGTGCCCGCAGGCTGTCCTGGTTGCGCTTGTCCTCGATACGCGCCAGCAGTTCGGCGCGGGAAAGTCGCCCGCGCATGGCGTCCGCGAACAGTTGCGCCCGCTTGTGACCGCCCGCCGAGGACGCGTACTTCGCGGCGTCGTCGAGCATCTTCCAGCGCGTTTCGCCGAGGATCTGATACACGCGGTTAAACCATGCGACGTCTACCGCGCCCTCCGTTAAATCGCTCGCGGCGAGCGGGGTTTTGTCGGAAATCTCCGCCGTCCAGGTTTCTTTCAGTTCGGCGTTGACGCTCCAGTCGTTGCCCTTGGTGTGGGCGTGGAACCACCAGATGGCGTCGCTGAGACCGTCCCAGCCGAGCGTGTGCGTAATATGCTTCGCCCACTGCGGCGCGTACACCGCGACCTCGACCAGCCGTTTTTCGGGAATCTTCGCTTCCTTGACCGCATCCGCGAATGCT
>JACMIS010000319.1 GCA_014381035.1 Armatimonadota bacterium | reverse complement strand
GGGTCTCCTTAAAACTATGCCCCGGCGGGCGTGGCGATTCCGAGCAGACGACGCGCGTTGGCACCGAACACGGCGGCACGCTCTTCGGGGGACAATCCGGCGAGTTTGACCAGAGACATCGTCGCGGAAAGTGACTCCACCGGCGAACCCGAGGCGAATAACACCCGGTTCGCGCCGACCACTTTCACCGCGTGCTGTATCTCCCCGACACCGCGCATCCCCTGCGTCGTCAGGCCGACGAAATCGAAAGACTTCGCCACCGAAATCGCCTCGTTCAATGCCGACCCCGTGCAACCGCCCAGGAAGACCGGTGCGCCGGAATATCCGATGTCGCGCAAAATCATGCAGATCTGCGTCGCATCGCCCTCGCGCCGCGCTTCGAAATAGAGCGGCAAATTGTGCGGCATAGATTTCAGCAAGGAACGAAGTGGCGCGTAGGGAAGCACGTATCCTTGCGTCGCGGGCAATATGTAATAGATACGGGTCCCCTCGGGCGGTTTCGGAGGAACACCGACAAAGATACGCGGGTCCAGCACCGCCCCGTGTACGATCACCGGTAGCGTGGGCGATTGACGCGCCGCGTCGGCGGTTTGTATGTTGCCGGAAATCGGGTCAAACTGAATCGCCCGGTTGCTCGCCAGCGCGGCACCATAAATTCGGTACCGCGTCAACGCTTGCCGGACACTTTCGACGTTTTTATGCCCCGCGCCGCGTGGCGGCACCGGTCCGAAACGCACCATCAGATCAAACGGCATTTCTTCAGCCACTATGCTACCGACTCCTTCCCACAGGGGGTTATACTCCGCTCACGACGTGGGACAGGCGGGTGAGGACCCGCTCTCGTCCCAAAACAGCCATCATCTCAAACAAGCCCGGACCGTTCTCCCGCCCGGACACCGCGACACGCACCGGATGCGTGATGTCGCCACGCTCCCGGTTATGTTTCGCCCCGATAGTGCGTGTCGCCTCCTCGATAGCGTCATGGCTCCAATCCTGCAGGTCGGCAAGCAGTGCGGCGAGGTCCGACAGATATTCCTTCGCGCCCGCTTTGCGAAGCCACTTCTCCGCCGACTTCTCGTTGTAGTTGGGCAACGGTAAAAAGAAGTACTCGGAGATTTCCGGCGTTTCGGACAGGACTTTGATTCGCTCCTGCTCCAACGCCAGCACCTGCGTCACATATTCTCGCGTCGCTTCGTCGGGTTCGGCAGTGACAAGATTCGCCCGCTGCAGATACGGCAACGAGCGTTCGGCAAGAACGGCTTGCGGCAGTTCGCGCACATAAACCCCGTTCATCCAGTAGAGCTTGTCCATATCGAAAATACCGGGCGACGGTGAGATTCCCGAAACATCGAACTTGCGGATGATCTCGTCGCGGGGCATGACCTCGGTGTCGTCGCCAGGCGACCACCCCACCAGTGCGAGGAAGTTGAATAACGCTTCCGGCAGAACGCCTTCATGGTCTATATAACCGTGGATCGGTTCGCCATTTTGTTTGTCGTAGATCGTCCCCGTTACCGGACGTGCCCCACTCCGTTTAGCGAGTTTTTTCTTGTCGCCACCCAAGACACTGGGGGTGTGAACGAAGACCGGCGGTTCCCAGCCTAATCCACGTATCAGAGCGATGTGCTTCGGATACGAAGGGATCCATTCCTCGCCACGCAGGACATGTGAGATCTGCATGTCGTGATCATCTACAATCGCGGCTAAGTGGTACGGCGGGAAGCCATCCGCTTTCAAAATCACGAAGTCATCCTGAGACGTGGCGTCCCACGTCAGCGTCCCGCGTATCGCATCGTCCGCCTCTATCGTTCCAGTGAGCGGCATTTTGAAGCGCACGACACATTCTTCGCCCGCATCAATGCGTCGCTTCGCCTCCACGGTTTCGTAGTCGCGGTACTGGCGGTTATAAAGGAACGGGACCTTCCGCGCCTCGCAAACAGCGCGTTGCTGATCCAACTCTTCCTTTGTCTCGAAGGCATAGTACGCCTTGCCATCAGCGATCAAAGTATCCACGATTTCGCGATACCGGTTCAGTCGCTGGCTCTGGAAGTACGGTCCGTGCCCCCCGGTAAAGGACGGCAGATCGTCCGTCGGGACATCACCATACTTCTCCTTGTCCAGTGCGGCGATGCTGATGGCGTCCGGTCCTTCGTCATACATGATGCCCATCGCCCGGAGCGACGCAATAATATCCTTGAGTGCGCCGGGGACAAGTCGGGTCTGGTCCGTATCCTCGACACGCAGAAGGAAATCGCCCCCGAACCGTTTGGCAAGCAGATAGGAAAATAAGGCGGTGCGCAGGTTGCCGACATGCGGCGAGCCAGTCGGCGACGGGGCATAGCGGGTGCGGACGCGGCGCGTTACAGCATCGGAGGCAGCGTCAATCAGGGCGTTATCACGGAACTCGGACATAGTGCATTAATAATAGCACGGGAACGCCCCTGATACAATGCGTCGTGATGGAGGTTCGTGAACAGTTGCCCCAGACGGACGAATTTGACGAGACGGCGTTTGTAGAAACGCTACGCTCTGCGGCGGTAGCGGTAGGCGTTCCCCTTTCGGATAAACAAATCGCCCAGTGTGTACGGTACACGGGTCTTCTGCTCGAAACCAACGCGCACACAAATTTGACGCGGATCACCGAGGCACGGGAGGTGGCAATCAAGCATTTCGCTGACTCGTTGACGGTGTTACGCCCTCACCCCCTCTCTCCCCTCTCCCTCGGAGGGGAGAGGGGAGAGAGGGGAGAGGGGGGCGCGGGGGTGAAGGCGACTCTCTGCGACGTCGGCACCGGCGCGGGCTTCCCCGGTATCGTCCTGAAAATCGCCTATCCTGACCTACGCTTAACGCTCCTCGACTCGCTACAAAAGCGGCTGACGTTTCTGGAAAAGGTTTGCGCCGATCTGAAATTTCCCGACGTGCAGTTCGTGCATAGCCGCGCCGAGGACGGCGGACGCAACCGTGTATTGCGTGATGGTTTCGACATCGTGACCGCCCGCGCCGTTGCCGCGTTGCCGACGCTACTGGAATGGTGCACTCCGCTGGTCAAACCCGGCGGTCATTTCATTGCCATGAAAAGCGGCGCGGTGGAAGACGAATTGGCGACCGCAACCGACGCGGCGACCGCGCTCAAGGTTCGTCTGATAGAGAACCGCGCTTTGACACTTCCCGTGCTCCCCGGTTCCGACGAACCGCCCGCCGAACGCCGTATTCTGGTGTATCGCAAGACTGCTCCCACTCCGACACTGTTCCCGCGTTCGTCCGCCGAGATCAAGCGCAAGCCGCTGTAAAGGGGTATACTCCCGAGGGAATTTTCGCCATGAGTACACCTACCACACTCCCTTTGCATATCCTTCTCTCCAATGACGACGGCGTTCTCGCGCCCGGTCTCTTCGCCGTGAAAACCGAACTGGAACGTGCCGGGCATCGCGTCACGGTCTGCGCCCCGGATCGGCAACGTTCGGCGTCGGGACATTCGATCACGTTGCACAAGCCACTGCGTGTAAAAAAGGTTTTGCTGGAAGACGGGTCTCCGGCATGGGGTTGTTCGGGGACGCCCGCCGACTGCGTGACACTCGGGCTTTTTGAGATCTGCCAGAACGACCCGGTTCAGGTCGTTGTTTCCGGCATGAACCACGGTCCGAACCTGGGCTGGGATGTTACGTACTCCGGTACCGTTTCGGCGGCGATGGAAGCCGTCATCAGCGGGGTCCCGGCAATCGCAGTTTCAGCGACCTCCTACGACGAGACGATCCACTGGATACCGGGAGCGCGGTATGTCGCGGAAACACTGGTCCCTATTGTGGCGAAAAACGGCTTGCCGCCCGCAACGTTGCTCAATGTGAACGCGCCGAGCCTTCCGGAGGAAGAGATTCGCGGGGTCCGTCTATGTACACAGGGCGACAGGCAATACGTGGACCGTCTGGAAAAGCGATTCGATCCGGTCGGACGCCCGTACTGGTGGCTGGGCGGCAAGATCCACGCGGCGGAAACCGCCGAGGGCACCGACACGCACGCCATCGGCGACGGCTATATCACCGTCACCCCCATTCACCTGGATCTGACCGCGCACACCTTTCTGCGCGACCTGCGCGAATGGAATATCGAGCGATAAAATAGGGCTCGGAGGTGGTGGTAATATGCGACGGCAGTATGAAATCAACGAAATCGCAACAATGGGTGAGAGACTTTACCACGAGCAGATTTCCAAGAAAATCAATCCGACGGATCGGATGAAATACCTGGTGATCGAAGTCGAGTCAGGCGACTATCGGGTAGATTCGGATGAGGAGCGTGCCTTATCGGAGTTTGAATCCAGACATCCTGATGGCTGGTTCTATTTCATTCGCACCGATGGTGCCGCATCTATGACATTCGGGGCGATGTCCTGATGCCAATTCTTACTGGTATCGTCAATCATAATTTTAAGGCAGTGGTAGTGATTGCCATCCGTGGGACAGAGGGACGCGAACAGACAATCGAGCCGATGGTAGATACAGGATTTAGCGGCTATCTTTCTCTCCCGCCCGCATTTGTCGCCACGCTTGGTTTACCGTTGATCGGCACTCGCCCGGCGAAGTTTGCAAACGGTACTGTGGAAAATGTGCCGATTCACCGGGCGCGAATCTTATGGGAAGGAATCGAACGTTCGATTACAGTGATGGCGTCCGGTGATGATCCCTTGCTCGGAATGGCAACACCCGCTGGATACCGAATCACAATTGAAGTCACACCCAACGGTGCGGTTACAATAGAGGAGATGAACTAAGTGATCTCTTTCTACCGGAAGTGGTGGTACAAAACCGCGAAGTCGAAACCGGCGGATACGAACCAGTGGAGCAGGAAACACGGCACGAAAGACCGGAAGCGGTACGCAATCAATGCCATTAAAATCGCACCGGGGAACGACGACGCGGTTTCTTCCCAGGGCTTTCCGTAATGAAGCGCGGTGAACAACGCGGCTCGCAACAGGATCGCGCCCCAGAGCGGCATGATTTTGCGAAAGCCGTTGAGCAGAAAACCCCGGAAGAAAAACTCCCACCCGAACATGTAAAACCCCATGACGATCTCGTGGAACATGAGGTTCATAGGGTCAATGCGCCCGCCGGTGAAGTTGCCGGTCGCATCGCGAAAAAGGTTCTGTACCGCGCCGGAGCCGAGCATCCAGCGC
>JACMIS010000318.1 GCA_014381035.1 Armatimonadota bacterium | reverse complement strand
CGTTTTCACCTTCCTTCCTCGCCGAGGTCGCCGCGCCCGCGTGGACGCCGACGTACAGAACGCCCCGCGCCGCGTCGGACGCGACGAACGTCAGCCCGTGCCAGCGACCGCCTTTGGTGGGAAACGTTTTCACCGACTGCCACGTCTTAGCGGCGTCGCGGGACACGAACAAGCCGTCGTTGCGGGACGCGAACCAGACCGTTTGGGGGTTGCGCGGGCCCACGAGCAGCCGTTCGCCGCCCTGCTTGTCGCCGCCGTTGCCCTCGCTGATGACGTCCTCGCCCCGCTCGTTCTTCAACCCGGTCCGTTGCCACGTCACCCCGCTGTCGACGGATTTCAACACGTCGTGCGGTTTGCCCCACCGGCTCCCCCCGGCGGCGACATACAGGGTGCGCGAGTCGACGGGGTCGATAGCGATGCTGTCTACGGTGTTGAGGTTGCGGTCCTTCCAGGTCTGCTGGTCCATCAACGGAATCCAGGCGCGTTTCTTGCGGTCGAGCCGCCAGATGCCGCCGCCGTCCGCCCGCAGGAACAACGCTTCCGGGTGCTTCGGGGACCAGACCAGCCCGGTCGCGTACTCCACGCCGCCCATGATCACATTGCCCCACCTATAGGCGGGGCGGTCGGACTTGACGACCACCGGTACCGTCGCGGAAAGCGCGGTCGGTTCTCCCGCCGGTTGCGCAGGAAGTGTGGTTTTCAGAGAAAAGTCGTCCAGCCAACCCGAACCGTTGCCCTCGATCCAGAAATACATCACCGCGTGTGCCGCTCCTTCGGGCAACGTCACGCTCTGGTCGAAACCTTTCCAGGTGGTTTCATGGGGGGCGTTCACCTCGATCCAGGCGAGTTGTTTGCTCCAATCGGCGTTGAACACCTGGAGTACCAATCCGAACCGCTTCCAGTCGCCGACGGTCGCTTTCGTGTTCCCCCGCAGGCGAAACGCGGTCCCCGGCGCGGGAATTTTCTCCAGTACGCAACTGGCGACCGCCTTCTTCGCGGCACCGGTGCCTGTGTCGAGGCGTAACGAGTCGGGTGGGGAGTGGGATACGCCGGTATCGCGTGTCAGACGGGCGGTAGCGGCCGTGTCTTTGCTGAGTTCCCACCGTTCGGACGACGTAGAATCGGCGGAAAAATTGCCGTACAGCATCGCGGATGGCGCGTCGTCAAGTGCCGAACAGGAGTAGGTGAGTCCGGTGACCATCAGGAAAGAAAGGATCACCGTGGGAGACAGATGGGATAGATAATTTCGTGACATAAGAATTGTCGAAGCCGGAGGGCGGATGGTGCCCCCATGCCGCCACCCGATCCGGGCGGCGGCATGAGTTGGCTTATGGGCGGGTCGGTTTGGCGGCGGGTGCGTCGGGTCCTTTCGGACCAGGGTTCCCCTTCATGCGCATTTCCGCCATCTTTTGCGAGATCATGGCTTGCTCCGTCGCGGACGGCGGTCGCCCCATGAATTTCTTTTTTTCCGCCGGTGTCGTTACCGTGGCTTTGGGAGCACACCCCGTGGTGCTACAGAGCAGGGCGACAAATACGATCCCCATCCACTGCGCTTTTGTGATCAAAGGACGGCACATATGATTCCTCACTTGCATGCTACGGACGTTTCGCGTCCCACAGGTTGCTTTCCGGTTTGTTCGCCGGGTCGGGGTTGGTCGCGGCGGGCTTCATGGATTTGACATGACCGTCGCAGAACGCGAAGTTCGCCATCCCCGCGTGCCGCGCGGAAACACCGCCGTTGATACCCGCCGGGTATGTGGCGGCGACCGTGCCCTTGCCGGACGGGATGCGTGCCCCGAACCAGTCCCACCAGTCGATGTCGTTACCGATGCGGAAGATGCTCGCCCAGGCGAACGTCGGCGAGTTGTAGGAAGGGTCCGGCGAGCCGTCCGCCCGTTTTTTCTCGGCGAGGTCGCCGCTGTGCTTTTCTCCGAGCAGGATCGATTCGGTGGGGCGTGGCACGTCCCCGAGTGCCGTAACCGTGTGTACATCCGCGTTCCAAGCGCCGGGGTCGCCCAGGAGTCCCATTACACCCCGGATCGGCGACTTCCACGTCGGGAAGCCCGGCTGGAACGGGTTCTCGTAACCGTTCGCGGCGTAGGAAAGAGGCACGCCCGCCCAGCCGCTGTACCACACCGCCCCCGGAGCGTCCGGGTAGCCCGACCCGTCACTCGGGCATCGGTAGGCGTCGTAGGTTTTCACGTAAGGGGAAACCATGATCGGCCACGTCTCCCCATATTCGGGAAACCATTCCTTCGTCCCCGCGCCGAACGGGTACATTTCGTCGTAGTCTTGCGTGTATTGCAAGATCGCCAGGCTGAGTTGCTTCATGTTCGAGAGACACGACGTTTGTCGCGCTTTCTCGCGTGCCTGGGCAAAGACAGGGAAAAGTATCGCGGCGAGAATGGCGATAATAGCAATAACGACTAACAGTTCGATAAGGGTGAAGGCGGCGTTGCGCCCCGACCGGGTCGAAACAGCCCCTTGTGCTACCGATAACCCGGCTACGGATTCCAGACGATTCGTTGTACTCATAACTCTACTCCTGCGTTGGTCTTATCTACCCCGTCAGCAGATTGCGCTCCCGGCGTGGGGCGGTTCGCCGGGACTGCCATCGGAAAAACTAAGTGGTGCCGCCGATGATCAGGCGGGTCGGGATCGCGGTTTGCTCCCCGGTTCTGCCGGAATCGCTGTCGATCCTAATCAATAAACGTTCGGTCGCGGCGGCGATCATGTCGGGTAGCGAGCCAGAAACCGTAGTGAGCGGTTTTTCCAGGAACTGGCCGTCCTCGATTCCGTCGAAGCCGGATACCGCGATGTCTTGCGGGATGCGTACCCCCCCACGTTGCAAGGCGCGACAAAGTCCGACGGCAATAACGTCGTTGTGACAACAGATCGCCCGTGGTCGGTCGGCGGCAGGGCGACGCGCTATCGCTTCTCCGATGCGATAACCGACCGCACGCGTTTCCAGAAAGTCGGTACTGATGACCTCCGCGGAAAGGTCTAACTCCGCGCACCCGTCCATAAAGCTCGTGAAGCGCGGTTCGAACGCCGGTGCCCCTACCGGGGCGTTCGTCACGAACGCGACCCGGCGGTAGCCGCGACTGGCGAAGTGAGCGGCGGTCTCATACGCCCCGACGCCGTAGTCGAGATAAACGCCGTCCTCGCCGTCGGTGCGGAGCGCACCGAGATACACGGTAGGCAGATCGAACGCCATACTCCCGAGATATTCGGAAACGTGGCGCATTTCCGTGCCCTGCATCAGCGCACCGTCGAGCGGCAGGCTACGCAGTTTCGCCGGGTGCCCGTACTGTTCG
>JACMIS010000317.1 GCA_014381035.1 Armatimonadota bacterium | reverse complement strand
CTTACTTCTGGTGGGGTTAGTCGTCACGGTGACGCTGGTGCCGGACCGCCCCGCCCCGCCGGAAGATCAGAAGTCGCTGTCCGCCGCCTTCCGGGACATGACGGACTGGCAGATACGTGAGAACCCGGACTTTTACGGCTTGCTCAAGTCCCGCTTTTTCATCAATCTGTGCTACTCGACCGTGACGGCGTTCATTCTCTATTACCTGAAAGATACGATCCTGTTCGCGGTCGCCGATGATAAGTTACGCGCCGCGCAAGCCAATAAGCTACTCGAACAGGTGCTGATAGCGGTGACGTTTTCCGCATTAGTCGGTACGGTCGTCGCCGGAATGTTCGCCGATAAAGTCAGCAAGAAACAACTGATCTATATCTCGTGTGCGATCTTGGCGACTGCCACGCTGGTTTTTTGCTTCACGAGCAGTTTCTTCTGGGTGCTGATTCTCGGGGGCGTTTTCGGCTTGGGCTGGGGAGCGTTCTCGGCGGTCGACTGGGCGATGGCGTGCAATTTACTCCCCAAAGGCGGTACCGCAAAATATATGGCGGTCTGGCATGCCTGTTTAACACTCCCTCAGGTCGTCGCGCCCGCATTCGGCATCCCCGCCGACTTGTTGAACAAACAGTTCGGAAAGGGATTCGGGTGGCGGGCGGCGATGCTCTCAACGGTGATTTATTTGATCACCGGGGCGTTACTTCTGCGCCGGGTACAAGAACGGAGCGGAAACGAACCATCGCCCGGTGGAGACGTTCTCACTCCAAGCGAACTTGACAGACCTTCCGTAGGCAGTGTTCCCGCTCCCGAAGGACCGACCAATCCCTGGACACCTGGCAACTCCTAGGAGTAAGAGACCGCTTCTAACTTTCGCCGGGGCATAAGTGCCCCGGCTAACGCTCCTCAAGCCGGATGAATCGAAGTCCGGGTGCCGAATCGCCACGTGTTCGCAATGCATTATGCCCGGTGAAACCACGGGGACATGGATTTTCCCGTATAATTACCAGGTCTTGCGAGTAAGCTATCCGGGTATAAGGTTATCGGTCCGCGCCGTTATCTCCGGTTTCTACAATCCCGGTGCAGACCCGAGACCGGGGGAGGTTGAACCCTCCCCCGTCGCTTGCTTCGTCGCACGGAATGCCTTCCCTAAGCGTGAGTCTGCAACTCGGGAAGCAACGAAAGCCGCCTCTATGCCGTCACCTCGCGCCCTTGCTTTTCGCCGTTCGTGTCGTCCTTGCCCTTCGCCTTTTCCGCTTTGCGCTTGACGACGCCCGCAATAAACCAGATGAGCATCGCGCCGAGCACGACATACGTCACCGGTCCGATGTATTTTTCGATCTGCTCGTAACGGTTGCCCAGCAACGAACCGAGCCACGCGAGTAGACCTGCCCATGCCGCCGTGCCAATCGCGGAGTAGCCGAGAAACTTGGCCAGGTTCATATCGGCGAACCCCGCCGGGATGGACACGATAGAACGGACTCCGGGGACGAGACGACCGAGCAGTACCGCTTTTGTGCCGTGATCCTTGAACCATTTGTCGGCGTTCTCGATCTCTTCGCCGGAAATGGCGAGCCATTCGCCGTGCTTGTCCGCCCACGCTTTCATCTTCTCTTTGCCGACGATTTTACCGAGATAATACAGCGGCAGTTGCCCGATCAGCGAACCGATTGCCCCGGCGACGATCACGCCCCACAGCGTCAGTTTGCCCTGCCCGGTCTGGAATCCGGCGAGCGGCATGATCAACTCCGACGGTATCGGCGGGAAGACGTTTTCCAGAAACATCAGGAACGCGATTCCCGGATAATGCATCAAACCTTCAATCCATTCATTCATTGTGTGATTCTCCGCTAACGACATACCCAAAACGAGGCGGGTTTAATGTATGATTATGTTCGGTCATGTCCAAGCCCTATGATGCCGTTACGAAACGCCTGATCGAACTGCGACCCGCAGAGTGGGTGCGCTTTCTCGGCCTGCCGCCGGGGAACGTTTCGCTGGTGGATGCCGACCTGTCTACGATAACGTCCTATGCCGACCGCATCATCCGCGTGGACACCGACGCCGGTTCTTACCTGGTCCATAACG
>JACMIS010000316.1 GCA_014381035.1 Armatimonadota bacterium | reverse complement strand
TCGAGAGTATGCTCATTGCTAAGGAGTATGATACCGGAAAGCGCGGCAGTCGTCCCGTCCCCGACTTGCCGCGCCTGCTCTTTCGTCGTGTGATCAATCCAGAAATGCCACTTGTGCGGAAAGGATTTCTCCGTTCATTCGCACCCGGTGCCAGCACGGCAGAAACAACGTTGCATGGTCCGCATGGCGAACCCGACCGCGTGCATATACATCGGGATTACGCCGCATCGGTCGCCAATTGAAGGCTCGCGCTCCTGTTTTGGTTTTCAGCAGTTGCTGATACCGCGCTTCGGACACGCCAGCGGAATAACGGTCGCAAACGTAAACGGTGTCGCCTCCGTCGCGAATCAACTCCTCCACAATGTGTGGCTTGTTGCCGGAACTGCGCCGTATCGGTTCGTCGCTGTAGATGACGGCATTCTTGCTCGGGACAAGATCCGGTTCGGGTAGGAAAAACCACTCCCCCTGTCGCACGAATCCGGCATTCTTGCGGCGGTGCCAATCTTTCGCGCGTACTCCCGCGCGGTATTGTTGCGCCGCAACCCCTGCGGGCTTCAAACTTTCCATCGCCTCGGCAACACCCGTCGGTGCGCCGACGCCGTTCTTAACGGCGGCGACGAACCAGTGACGCTCGTCATGCCCGCAGAGTAAACGGCTTTGCTCTGTGAGAGTCAGAGCCGGTCGCTCTGTGTCCTTGATTTCGAGCGGTCGCGCCATAAGCAACAAATGGCGCAACTGCGGTTGTACATCCAGGACTGATATTTGGAGACTTTCCAGAGCGGCGGGGCGCACCCGGAGCAGATAGGTTTCTTCCTTGCTCCCGCGTTTGTTTTCCTGAACATCGAGCGTATACGGCTCACGGCGATGCGAAGGAGCATGCGTTACCTCTGAATCTACACGCAATCGCGCCCCGATCTTTTCAAAGTGTCGGGATAAAACGGCTATCTCATGACTATCCATCAGTTTCAAAAAGCGATGATAGCGAATCGAACGATTCGAATCGCGTTTCGCCCCTTTCCACGTTCTGTATCGCCGGGAGATGAGAAGGTGCTAAAGATGCAGGACCTATTCAAGCAGTAACCTCTTCCACGGACCGGTTCTTTGGCTTGCCAATGGGGATCGGTTGATCGAGCATTGCGGCGAGTGTTTCTGTGAGTCGTTGTGTCGCCTTTTCCGTGGCACCGGGCTTGCCCCAAAGGTCGGAGAAGTCGAGCGGTTCGCCGAATGTTACGGAAATAGGGCGGGGGGTGTCCACGCGGTGCGGCAGGACGTCACTGTACGTCCAGACGGCGGCGGTGTTTCGGAGCGCGACCGGGACGACCGGGACTTTCGCCCGTAGAGCGACGAGTAGTGCGCCTGCGTGAAGGGGTTGCAGTATCGCGTCCTCGTTCCCGCCGCCTTCGGGAAATAGAATCACTGCCTCGCCCGCTTTGAGCAGTTCCTCGACCCGGCGCAGAGCGGCGCGGTCGGCGGAATCACGCTGGATCGGTAAAACACGCCACAGTTTAAACCAGTATCCCAGGTACTTGATGTCGAACAGTTCACGCTTGGCGACGAAGTACGGCGTAGTACGCGGGCAGGTGACGGCGATTGCGGCAGGGTCAGCGTCACTGACGTGGTTCGGGCAGATCAGCACCCCGCCCCGGCGCGGAACGTATTTGGCGTTGTGAACACGCACCCATCCGCGCCCGAGATAGGAAAGAATGGTACGCACCAGCATCTTGGCGGGCGTCCAGGTGAGAACATAAAGCAGTTTGCGGAGCATGACACGAAGAGGATACCGCGGTAGCGATCGGCTGACCACGGGCAGAAAGTCGTGGCGGGAGTCCTGTTTTTTCCGGGACGGTGTTTTATCGCTTTCGGCAGAGAGTCACGCCGTCGCCAATCGGTACCATACACCGATCCACACGTTCATCGGCGGCGATCTTCGCGTTCAGGTGTTTGAACGCCATCGTATCGGCATCCGTGATCGCCGGGTCGGCGACTTTGCCCGCCCATAACACATTGTCTATCAGAAGCAGACCGCCGACACGCAAGAGTTGTAAACTGGATTCGTAATACGAGTCGTAATTCGGTTTATCGGCATCTATGAACGCGAAGTCGAATGCGCCGATGTTTTCCGGCGACTCCAGCAGTTTTGCCAGGGTTTCGGTCGCGGGGGCGAGGCGAAGAACTACTTTATGCGTCACCCCGGCTTCTTTCCAGTACCGCCGAGCGACCGAAGTAAACTCCTCGCTTATATCCAGTGCAAGGATGGTGCCATCGTGGGGCAAAGCCTGCGCGACCGCGAGGCTACTGTAGCCAGTGAAGACACCGATTTCAAGACACCGTTTCGCCCCGGTCAGCTTCGCCAGAAATGCCATGAACTGACCTTGCTCCGCACTGATCTGCCAGCCGCCCTGAGGAAGCAGGGCGGTTTCGTCACGCAACCGTTGCTGGACGGGGGGAAGTGGTTCGTTCGCGCCCAGAAGGTATGCGTGCAACGAGTCGGTCATGGAAAGGGTTCGTACTGCCACTGTTTTACTCCTCACCGTTCGCTTTCGCGGCGGCTTTCTGGGTCCGTGAGCGGATTGAACGTGCCAGATTCAATCCGGCTTCGATCTCGGACATTTTCGTATTTGTCAGGCGGGGCGGTTGTACACGCTGTCCGCGGACCGGGAGATTCGAAGTGCTGACAGATTCGGCAACGGTGGGAACCGTTTCCTCGACGGTCGCGGTCGCAGGTGCGGGCGAAGGCGCAGTCATCGGCTGGGGGGTGGGTTTCGCGGCGGCGGCGAGCATGTCATCAATCGGCGATGGGATGGACGTGATATGCCCGTTACGATACCCGTTGTTTGCGTGCGACGATGTGGACGGGGGAATCATGTTACTGAGTGGAATGGCTCCGCCCGGCATACCTCCCAACCGGGACGATGCGGCAATTTGCTCCAGATCGGCAAGTCGCTCCATAGCGCGTGCCAACTGGAACTGAATCTCTTGCGAGCGAGTTTCTGCGTGCGAGGCGCGTTCCTCGGCAGTTTGTGCTAACTCCTTCGCTCGGGATACGCCATGCTCCGTCTCCACGGCGCGTAGCAACGCTTCGTTGATATGCTCGACGGCCTCCGTGACCCGCTGTTCGGCTTGTGCGGCGCGCTGCTCACTGGCTCCCGCCGATTGTGCGGCCGACGCCGCCGCCATCGTCGTCGCATCGGCGACGCGCCGTGCCGCCGAAATAGCGACTCAACGGGGTCGTCTGCGGCGGATTCATCACGTCGTCGAGCCACTCGCCGAGGCCTCCGCGCAGAAAGTA
>JACMIS010000315.1 GCA_014381035.1 Armatimonadota bacterium | reverse complement strand
TCTGTCAGTTTGGCATTCTCGATGTCCTGCATTTTGGCGGTGGTCGCCGAAAGCAGTTGCTTGGCTTGCGCGTCCGGCTCCACGGCGCGGATAAGCAGGTTGCGGAACTCGATCCCGCGTGGTCCCCACTCCTTTTGCAACATCGCGAGTGCCTTGATTTCGGCTTTGGTCTTGCCGTCCGTGGTCATGGCGGCGGCGGTATCGAGGTCGCCCATCGCGTAGTTCACCGCTTCCTGAATGGCGGGACGAATATTCACGCGCTCGAACTCCTCAAGATCCGCGAACGTATCCTGATAGTCTTGATACAGGGCGGGGGATTTGTCGCCGCGAACACTGTACTGCACGGTCACATCCGCCGTGAGCATATTCGAGGAGGTGTTGACATCAATCGGATTCGTGCTGGAGTCAAAGCCGAGGGTCCGTTGCATCGTCGGGACCTCGATCACGGTTTCCCACATGCCTTGCCAGTGGACCCCGGACGGCATCAGATTATCCTGCGTTTTGCCCCGGTAATTATCAATGCGCAACCCGACATTGCCGGGCGCGATATAGGTCGGTCCCGGCATGTGCCCGCCCCGCGCCAGTGAGATCAGGAGAAAGCCGACTACGAGGACAATGCCCGCGCCGCCGATCCCGAGACAACCGGTCTTGGATAGTTTCATCGTTTGTTTTTTCCTTGTTGGAGGATCTTCGTCGGTTGCGACGCCCTGTCGCGGACCGTGGTAGGGGTATCCCCCGGTGCTATTGTTCCGCCTGGTTCTACCGACGGATGGGGGAGTCGAATGGCTCGCTCGGCAACCGTGGGGTCGTCACTCGCGCGAACCGGTATCACGAACGCCCGCACCGCGCAGTTCGGGCAACCTGAGGCGGGTAACGGTCCGGGGAAAATCTCCTGACAGGACACACAGTACAGCGGTTCGCCCGGGGTGGTAAGCCACCGCTCGAAATCCGCGTCACGCTGGCGTGCCTCGCGGACGGTGCGTTCCTGTATCAGGACCGCCCGGAAGAACCATCCCCAGATCGAAAGGGCGATGATGCCGATAAGCAAAATGCCCGGAAGTATGAATACCATTGTCGTCTCTCTATAATGTGACACGCCGGACGCCCGTTGGTGGCAATCCTTATCCGGCGCGTGTCAATATATTTTTGGGATACCGCCTCGCGGTTTCGCGAAAAATAAATCGCAGTAAACCGTAACGAATCCATGGCTTGACCGTCTTACAGGTATTATCTTCCGCCTCGTCTGCCGAAAGGATACTGACCCTGTTTTCCTTGACCGAATCAAGAAGGTCGCGATTTTGCCTGCTCCCTGCCCTCTTAGTGACCTTTTTCACTTCCCCCGCGCTTTCCCTGGCGCAGGGAACGGCTACGCCTGCCGCCGTCGCGCCACCTCCAGTAGGCAAGCAAACCTCTCCCCTGCCGGAACGAGGGACATATCGTATCATCGGTGACAAGAGTAAATTATCCATCTTTGCCGTTTCGGTGGACGCGCCGGAACTGTTTACCGCCATCGCCTCCCGGGCAGACCTTCCCTTACTCGTAGACGATTCTGTCTCCCGGCGGATAACGATCAATTTGAAAGATCGTCCGGCGCGTCAGGCGATCACCGACATTTGTAGTGCCTACGGGCTTTCGGTCGCCGACGTGGACGGAATCACGATGATCAGCGAGGGGATTCCGCGTTCGCCGTCGTCGTATCTGCTTTCCGACATCGCCTCGATCCCGACGAAATACGTCATCGCCTCCAATGCCCGCAATCTGCTGCCCGTTTTCCTGCAAGACTATGTGAAGGTGAACGCCGAGCAGAACGCCGTGGTTCTCTCCGCGCCGAGCGAGGTGTTGGCGAAATTTCGCGACGACATCGCCCAGTTCGATATTCCGGCGTCACAGATCGTTTTAGATCTGCTACTCGTAGAACTGACGGACACCAGCCTGGACGCATTCGGTCTGTCTACCGGGTATCTGAACGCGGGGCAGGGACCCGCCGTAGACGCGTTCAACGGGACGATCCGGTATCTGGGATTTTCCGCGACCTCGAAGCAGTTCACCGCGAACCTGACCGCACTGATTCAAAAAGGCAAGGCGCGTGTCCGCGCCAACCCCCGCATCGCTACCGTATCGGGACGTTCTGCGAGTATCTTCGTCGGTCTGCAACGCTATATCGCGACCCCGATTGAAACCAGCAGCGGCGGCTCCAGCAACAATATTTCTGCGGGGGTAAGACTGAATATCATTCCATATACGGGTGGTAAGGGGCAGATTCTCGTCAAGGTCACCACCGAGGTTTCGACGCTATCGGCATTGGACCCCCTGACTAAACTCCCGGAGAAAAGCAGCCGCACCGCCGACACCACGGTGCGCACCGGGGATGGGCAGACCATCGTTATCGGGGGGCTGACTCAACAAGAATCGCGCAGTGTTCGTACCAAGACGCCTTTCTTCGGTGATATTCCGTTCCTCGGTCCTTTGTTCTTTCAAAGCCGGAATATTCAGACCACGGAAACCGAGTTGGCACTTTTTATCACACCGCGCATCCTTTCGAATGGCGGGCATTTACCGGAAGTCGAGGAGCGGATGCTCAAGGATCGCTTCCTGAACTCCGATCTGACCAAACCGGCACCTCCGGCACCGCCCGCGCCCAATCCGCCGTTCCCCGATTCGCTTAAATTGCCCAAGCCGAACACCTTGCCTGTCCCCGCCACCGTCCCGACACCGGGAACGAAGCCGTGAAATGTCGTTCCGTCTATCCCGTTCTGTTCTGCCTGCTTGTGTTGCTTGGTGGTGTCGGTAGAGCGTCGGCGCAGCTGACGCAGTCGTTCTATAACATCACCGGGATCGAAACCAAGGTTCTGCCCAACGCCGTTCGTATCACGATCCAGACCGACGGGGACGTGAAATTAGGCGTGGATTTCAAGGAATATCTCGATGTCGTCGGCGACAATTTCGAGGACAATATCCAGGTAAACGGGATGAACGCGAGGCGGTCTTTCCGTCTCCGGTTCGCCGGGGCGCGTCAGAAGATCCCGGCATTCACGGAAATCGCCGCCTATCCGGTGGACTCCGCCGTGGTTCGGCTGAGCCGCGAGCCGCTGGTGTTTCCTTTTTTCGAGAACGGTGACGACCCGACCCAGGACGGCTCCGGAACGCCAGGTGTTGATCTGGAGATCCGCTTCTATGTACCGATTCAGGTATCTTACTTTACGTTCCGCTTCGATGATTACTACGGCTGGAACTTCTCCTATCCGGTGGTTCTGAAACCCGGCGAGGCGAGTATCGTCGTGGCACCCGACAACCGCTCCGTGGTGATCACCGTGATTACGGACCGGGTCGAGCAGTACCGCAACCCCGACCGGATCCGACGTTCGCCCGCCGATAAATGGAACCACAGCCTTCGCGTGACCGGCGATGAAAAACAGATAAAAGTAGAGGCATTGCACGCGACACTGGCGGAAACCTTGACCGAAATCGCCCGTGTTTCGGGACTCTCGCTCCAGGCACAACCGGACGCGGCGGAGGCGGATGTCAACGTATTTTTACCAGCACGCTCTGCCGAAGACAACCTGCGCACATTGACGAGCGGTCTGGGCTTGACCCTGACGGCGCGACTGCCCGAGCAGGGCGGCGGATTCCTTGTCGGGCGGTTCGGGACGAGCCTTTCCTCCGAACGCCTGCCACTGGTGAACCTTTCCGCCGACGCCGCACGACTTCTTTTTCCGGATTTTCTGCTCCCGTATCTGCGCGTGGACACCGAACTAAACGCCCTCATTGCGACCGGATCCCCCGCGCTACTGGCGCGTTTGAAGAAGGACACCGCGCTACTGGATCGTGCTCCCGTGCAGGTGCGGGTCGAAGCGCAGGCATACGAATTGAGTTATCCCGAGGAAGACGCTTATATACTTCGTGGCACGATCAATGACGGACGTGTCGGCTTCGACAGCGATGCGGGACAGGTCACTGTCGCGCTACAATCGGATCAGAAAGAGTCGCTGGAAGTGCGATTGAACGCGCTGATCGCGAAGGGGCGGGCGCGACTCGTGGCACGCCCGCATCTGACCGTTATGTCGGGGAAGAGAGGGACGCTGTTCTTCGGGCAGACGCGATTTATCTCGATTCTCACCAACAACTATGGTGGGCAAACGGCGGAAGTCATTCCGCTACCGGTGGGGACCACGCTCACGGTGACGCCGACCACGGCGGGGGGCGATACCGACATTCTGCTCGATCTGCGCCCCCGGTTCTCGACCGTGGATGC
>JACMIS010000314.1 GCA_014381035.1 Armatimonadota bacterium | reverse complement strand
TACCGAGAACGGCGCGGAGATCGGAACGTTCCGGCGCAATTTAGCATCCTCGACACCGGGGCGTGGCTTCATCAAGGACGGAACGAGCACGCACGACCTCGCCCGTAGCGGCGTCGGCTTCTGGTTCCAAGGCGGCAACGTCACGGTCGAGAACAACGTAGCGACCGGAGCCGGTAGCGGTTTCTCCTACTTCGAGCGTAGCGGCGTCAACCTCGGTGACAGCCAGAAAGTGCTCGCCAGCACCCTGATTGATCCGGAAGCGGCGGGCGGCAATCCGTTCATCTACAGCGCGGATACGCCGATGATGCGCTTCTTCGGGAATACCGCAATCGGTTGCTACGAAGGCATCTTCACCGTGGACAACGAGATCAACGGTATCTGGCCCACGAGTAGCGTGCTGGAAAACTATACGGACTTGAACAGTTTCGGCTACACGGCGGTCCGCATCGAGTACTACCGAAACTTCACGTTCAAGAACATCAAGATCCTACGCGACAGCACCGTACCTTCTGATTCGCAATACGGCGGCGTCTACGCGCTGAACGCCAACCACCTGGTCGACCACCTGTACCCGTGGGAGACCCGCGCCACGGACCGGCACGAGGGCGTCTACATTCGCGGCTACTGGAACGGCGTCAACAACGACGATGGCGACTTGGGAGTTTCGGCGGGTTCCCCAGAGCGGATCGCGAAGCACGACGTGATCAACAACAGCGTCGACTTCGTCGGACCCGGCGTCGCCTTCAAGAACACGGGCAACTTGCTCGGTCAACCCTTGCTTCGGTATCTGTCTGGTAGCGACATTCTGCCGTTCCCGACGTTTACTCCGGCGGCGGGAACCTACACTTCCGGTCGGACGGTGACAATCACGGCGTCACCGGGGACCACCATTTACTATGTGACGGGCGGGACCGGCTATGAAGTGCCGAGCGTAGAGTCTAAATTGAAGCCCGGTACGTGGACACAATATACCGGGCCGGTGACGATCAGTAGCACGAAGAAATTGATCGCCATCGCGGTGAAGAACGGCATCTACACGCGGATTCGCAACGGCGTTTACACGATAGATCCGAACTCGCCTCCGCCTCCGCCACCGACGGGCACGGGCACGATCACGCACGAAGTCTGGACGAACGTCGCGGGGACAGCGGTCGCCAACATCCCGGTCACGACCGCGCCGCAGACCTCCGGCACGCTCACCAGCCTCGAAACGGGGACGAACATCGCTGACAACTACGGCGTCCGGCTGCGCGGCTTTATCCACCCACCGACCACGGGCAACTACACGTTCTGGATCGCCGGGGACGACAACTGCGAACTGTGGCTTTCCACGAACGACCAACCGGGTAGCAAGGTCAAGATCGCGTCGGTCAGCAGTTGGACCAACAGCCGCGAATGGAACAAGTTGCCGGAACAAAAATCGGCGGTGAAAAGCCTGACGGCGGGGCAGAAATACTACGTCGAGGTGCTGATGAAAGAGGGCGCGGGCGGGGATAACCTGGTGGTCGGCTGGCTCAAACCCGGTCAATCCGGTACGGTGCCTTCCGAAGTCGTCCCCGGCTCGGCATTGTCGCCCGGTGCCGGTGGCACACCGCCGCCTTCGACGACGACCATAACGCTGAACCCGACCGACGACCGCGACACGCAGAGCGACAACGCGGCGGGAACGAACACGCAGATCAACACGAGCGAGTGGAACACGTCGTACTTCCGGTTCTCGACCGGGGTGCTGCCCCGCCAGGTGACGAGTGCGAAGCTGCGCATCTATAAGCCGGACGTTACCTCCAACGTTCTGTTCAAAGCGAGCATTGTGACGAGCGATGCCTGGACGCAAGCGAACGCGCCTGGATCATTACCAGGGTTGGGGGCACTCATTACGTCCCTTACGGCGAACCCTGCCGGGTACATCGAGTTCGATGTGACCAACGCGGTTCGCACGGAAGCCGCCGGGGACGGCGTGTTCTCGGTCGCGATCAACACCGGCTCCGGCAACGGATGGATCGGACTGACTTCGAAAGAAGGGACGAACAAGCCGCAACTGGTCGTGGTCTACTGAGAACAACACCCGCAAGGGAATGTAGCAAGAAGGGGGTGGGGGATTCGTACGAATTCCCCGCCCCCTTTTGAATTCATGAGTCATCCCGGAGTTCACAATGCGTAATTCCGGGACGACTCATGCTATCTTTTCTCAGTTATCTACCGTCTTCTCGCCCAAAAGATGCCGCACCGAATAGATCTGACCCGTGTGATACGCCACGTGGAAGACCAGGTATTTCAAAATGTCTTTGTGTGTCATGCCTTCCGGCCAGCCGGTCGCACCGCTAGACCAGCCGGTCGCATCGCTGTCGAGGTCGGGATTGCTCTCCCGAAAAATAGCCACGGACTCGGTATGAACACGCATCAGTTCGCGGAACACATCGTTCGCCGTCATCGCCAAATGCTCCTCTGACGGTGAACTGGCGAGGGTCTTCGGATAATATGCGAACCGGCTGTCGATCAGCGGGCTGCTCACACGGCAGGCATCTGTATCCGTGGCTACGTGCTCGTCCAGATTCCCGCCCCCACCGGCCAGACGCGAGGCTTCCCAATAGCAGATATGCCCCGCGATTTCCCCGACGGAGAGCATGCTGTCCGCCGGCCGCTTCCAGACGTTCTCGTCGGTCAGTCCTTTGAACGCTTCACCAATCTCAAAATATTCCATATCCAAAAGATCCAGATACGTTTCAAGCATTCTCCCATCCCCCTGCGTAGATGATAGCCCCGGTCGCCACGGCTCAGAAACCGGACGCAAAGTTAAGTTTGCTATGCGCGAGTACGTTTCCTGCCCGCTCGTGTCGCAAACTTCGGGATGAGTCATGTTTGAATTTTCGCGTGTTCACTGTAAGCGATTCGTAGAAAGTAAAGTAGTCGGAGTCACGAAACCATGTGAATCAGGATGCCGAGAATCTGCGGCAGTTCCGCGATGCCGTACTCGCGCAGGTCCAGCGATACCGCTTTGCCGGTGAGGGATAGGAAACGCCATCGGGTTCCGTCCGTGACCGCGCCATAGACGGTTTCGATGGGTTTTTCTTTCGCGTCATTGAAGCGTTGCGCCGCGACCATCTCCGCGATGCACCGCGGTATTCCCGAACTCAGGTCCTCTTTTTTCGCCTCGGTGACGAAAAGGACCGGGGCTTGAATTTCGTCCACCAGAACATCGCGGCTGACCAGAAAGTCGCAGTAGCCGAACAACCCTTCGGCTTTGCTGACGTCGAACTTGATGCCCGAAAAGACAACCACGGCGTTCTTTAACACGTCGCGCACTTCGAGGAGCACCTGGGCGACGATGAACTCCGAGCGGGCTTTCTCCGACGTGCGCCCGACAACGAGGGGGCGACCCCGGCTGAGTACGGCTTGCAGAATCGCGCTCGGCGCGACGGGAGCGAGTGCGCCGTAGGCATCGTCGGTCTGCCTCAGATCGAGGTCAAACCGCTCCCGGACGCCGCTCAGTGTAAACGATTCGTAAGCCATAGGGTGAGTATACCGGTTCCCATGCTATACGTCGGTACGTTGTCACGCGTTCGTTATCGCCAACGCCCAATCGCCGGATTCGTCCGGCGAGGAAAGCGTCACCGACCCGCCATTAACAGCAATCGCCGTGCCGAAACCCGCGTCGGAGCGCGGGTCGAACCAGCGGGCGGTGTACGCACCGCCCGGCAGATTCAGCGACATGGTGCCGCCTTCTGGGAGCCAGAACGCGTAGGTTTTCCCCGGTTCGGCGAGGCAGTACGCTTTCGCCGAACTTGCCGTGATGGTTTTCGGCGCGGGATCGCATTTCCACCAGTCGAACGACTCAAAGAACTTCCGGGCGCGATGGTTCCCGTCCAGCATCTCCGTGTGATCGTCCGGCGCGAGACCATTCAGCCAGCCGCCGAGCGGGGGCGCGGTCTCTCCCGTGGTCTGATAGCCACCCGCCATGTAGATCTCCCACGCGAGCCGTCGCCGGTTATCCGCCGTACGTGCCGGAGCGACCCGCGATTCTCCCCACCCCTGCGGATAATGATCCTCATAGCCGTATTCCTCGTTCACCTGCGGCAAAATCACGCCCGACGCCGATTGCAGGGCGCGGTTTCGGATCATGAAGTCGTACCCGCCGTGTTCGTCCCACGATTGATAGCAAGCGTAATCGCACCACGATTCCCCGTAAAATCGGAAATCGCCGTGACCATGCACCGACATTGTGTGCTTGTAAGGATCGCAGGCTTTCAAAAACGGTGCGATAGTCCGCACCCACGCTTCATCGCGGAAATGCCGGTACTCGTTGCTCACATCCCAGTGGATATTGGCGAACGCGGCGAGTCGCGCGGCGGCATACGCGTAGTACCGTTTCTCGTCGTCGCCCGCCGGATCGTCGCCGAACGGGTACACACCAGGTCGCGCCCCGTCCACGTAGAAAATAACGGACGCGACGATGCCGCGCTCCCGGCACGCGTGAAGGAGCCGCTCGGCTTTCTGCCAGAACGCGACGTTGAAACGCGTCGTCTCAAAACCCGGCACTGTCACATCGTCCGGGTTCGCGGCGATCCAGGGGTTGAGCAGGAACGTGAAATCGTCACGCGGGTCGACCGATTCGAACCATTCCCGCGCACTCGGCACACGCGCCGACGACAACCCGAAGCGGATCCGGTTGACCCCGTGCCGTTGCAGGCGATCCAGGGCGCGGATCATCAAATCCTCGCGCAGACCGAGAATCGCGTATGCCGTGGTGCCGTTGTAGAAGAAATGTTCGTCCGAACCCCGGTGTTTGAAGTGGAATGGGTATTGGGGATCGCGCACCACGGGACCGGAACGCCCGAAAGCCTCCGCCGAGGTGAATGTGCCGCGGGATGTTGCCATCACGTCGCCTCGTACGGAAAGCGTCAGTCGGTATTCGTGCAGTCCGGCATGTTGCGGCATGAATCGAACCCGGAACGTGGACCCGTCTTGCGCGTCGCAGAAGCCCATAACGCTCGTGCTGTCGCCGGTAGGATCGATGAAAATCCCGTACAGAGTCACTTCATGGAAAGGGTTGAAATCGTCGGTACCGGTAGACGCCGTTGTCGCGACGACTTCCACGAAATCCCAAACCTCCACGGCGTCGGCGATTTCGGAAAAAGAAAAGCGGGGCAGATCAGGCATGAAATTAGAGTCTGGTTCCTGGTGATTTATGGAAACAATACAGAAAATCCCTCGGAATTGCAACTATGCACATTCGTTCGGATGGATAACGCGGAGGGTACGCCATTCGCTCGGGGTTTGATCATCTATCATGACCTGCGGCTTGGGGAGAAACGCGACGAAGCAGTCCGCAATGTCCAACTTTTCGGCACTGGCTCGGGCATATGCCGCGCCGCCCGAACTCCAGCAATATATCTCCGCGCCGGTTTCGTGAAGTGTCCGCACATAGCGGACCGTCGCCGATATAGGGATCTGTTTCCCGCCGACATCACGCAACAAGGTGTCGTCTACATCAACGAAAACGATGTCCGCCATTGGAAAGCCCCACACGAATATTTCTCGCTGTCCGTGCCGTGTCGCACAACGAGTCGCACGGCACATCAAATCTACACTGTGGAACGCAGCCTAAATCTTAGGCTGCTTCACTTCGCGCATACACAGCACCCCGGCAATCGCCTTCGGGCTATCTTCCTGTGCCGCTAAAATCATGCTCTCATCGGTATCGTACTTCTCGCAAAGCCAGTCGCCGACGTATTCAAACTTCGTCGCGTAAGCACCGCCCTTATTGCCCTTGCGGAACACCGGGATCGCTTCTTCCTGTGTCGCCAGTTGCTCGGCGCGGCGGGCGCGGTTGGGACCCGTGCCGACATAAATAAGTCGGGGTGCCTTGCGGTTCAGTTCATCGGTCAGAAAAGCCGCGACGATCTTTCCTTCACTGACCGCCAGGAACGGCATCGTTTCCTTGCTGCCGATTACCGCATTGATTTCATCGCGTGTGTAAAACGCGCCCAGTTCAAAACTCATTCGATATCCTCCGCCTCTATTGTATCCGACTTCTTCGGGCGTTAGGTTGTTGGGTGGTTAGGTTACCGCTCGCCTGTATCGCTTTCGGCGACAGTTCGGTGAATAAGCGACCTAACCACCTAACCAACCAACCACCTAACCAACCAGTCACGGTTCGATTCGGAGTGAGCCGCCGCTGTCGAGGGCGAAGGTCGGTTTCTGCACGGGTACTGCGCACCCGGCAATGCGCAATTTCGTCTTGGCAATACGCACGCGAAGGTCACCCCACACTTTGACAAACGCCCCAATGACACCCGCCGCACCCGGCGCGGCTGCTTGCAGGGCGAGTGTGTCGGTTTGCGCGTCGTGCGTGAGAACCAGCAGATCGCCGACCTGATACCCCGCCTGCTCGATGAAGTTTCGGGGCACGGCAATCGCACCGTCGCGGCGGAATGCGCTGCGGGTACGGCGCGGCAACGAAACGCCGTATGCCGTGCTACCGCCACCGCGGATAACCGCGCCGCCGACCATCCCCTGTAACGCGATGTCCGCGAGGGGCGAGAGCGGTTCTCCGGCGGGTACGGCGTCGTCGAGGGCGCGGGCACGGTCGGTCGGCACCGGCGGGAGAGCATCCTGCGCATCCAGCGTATAATCCGCCGGGGCTTGTGTGCCGTGCCGGTACAGATACGCCTGCGCGGAACCGTCCGGCGTGGAAACATAGATCAAGTCACGCACATACCCGAACGCGGTCATTCCGCCGCCCGCGTACAGCCCGCGTACCACGGCGGATACTTCGCGGTGCCGCACGGGAAGGTTTTTCGCCTTCAGCGCATTGCTGATGTCGAGCGCGGTGAACGGTTCGCCTGCGTTCATTTTCGCTTCCATGGCTTCGGTCGCCAGGGTCAGAATCGCGTCGGATTCGGTTTGTGTTCGCACGGAATAATTTCCCATCTCTTGTTGTCTCCTACAGTTGTTGGTGTGATAGGAAACTACATGGGCGGAAAGAGAGGCGGAAAATATCTCGGAGCGATGTTTTTACGGGCGATGGTACCGGGGCATGGACGGACCTACTTGTCCGCGTCCCGACTGCCGATCAATGCGGGTCGTTCTTTCGGTCCGAACCCCATGCTCCCGTATATCTCCATCGTCACCATGTCGTCCGCGAAACGGCAGGTGATCGTCGGAATAAATGGTGTCTCATAGAAGCAGATTTTTAGCGTGAACGTGTCGTCATCGGTCCAGGCACCGCTTGCCGACAGAGATTGAAAAGCGGGCCCGAACGCCGGAAACCCCGTCGCCCCGTTCGCCCATTCCCCATAGCCGAAAGGGATCTCGTAATCACGCTCCCCGTCGCTCAGGGCTAGTTTGCCGCCGCCGCCGTTCCCCGCAAAATTCAACACTGCGGACGCGATCTCCATCTCGTTGGGCGCGAACCGGTAGGTTGTGCCCGACACCTTCACAGCAGTTTCCGCGCTACGCTCGCCGTCTTGCGGGGGGATAGAAAGGTGCGAAAGCCGCTCGCTCAACGCCGTATGCGCCGTACTGTCTTCGGCAAGTGGTGCCGCGCCCATCGCCGGAAGCAACACGTCCCAGATGCCGTTCAGCACCGCGCCCATGTCGTTGACGCGGCTCGTGATCGCCACGACGGCTTCCTGTTCGGGCAGAACGACGCAGTATTGCCCGAACGCACCGTCGCCCCGGTATGCTCCGTGTCGGCAACGCCAGAACTGAAAGCCGTAACCCTGATTCCAGTCATTGTTTGGATCGCTACCGTTCGAGACGTGTTTTTCAGTCGCCGTCGCTACCCATCCTTCCGGCAAAATGCGCTCGCCGTTCCAGACGCCGCCGTTTCGATACAACTCTCCGAACACCGCGATGTCCTCGGTGCGGACATTCAAACCCCAGCCGCCGACCGGAATCCCGCGTGGACACCGCTCCCACGTGGGACTACCCATCCCGAGCGGCGCGAACAATCGCGGACCGAGATACTCCAATAAATCCTGCCCGGTCGTCTTCTGCACGATCACCGAAACCATATATGTCGCCGACGAGCTATACACAAAATGTGTTCCCGGCTCATGCGTCACCGGGTGCGCCAGAAACGCCCGCGCCCAGTTTTCGGTCGGGTTGTGGCGGATAGGTGGCTCCTCGTTGTGCCCGGACGACATCGTGAGCAAATCTCGCACACGCATTGCGGCGAGATTCGCGCTGATTTCCGTCGGAACATCGTCGGGGAAGAACGAAACCACGGTGTCTTCCAGCGAAAACTTGCCCTCCGCGACCGCCAATCCGGCGGCGGTTGCAGTAAAACTTTTACTCAACGAATACAGCATATGCGGGTGTTCGGGCGCGTACGGCGACCACCAACCCTCCGTAATTACCGCACCGCGCCGCAGAATCATCACGGAGTGCATTTCCTGCCCGTCGCGTACGACGGTGTCCAGGAAAGAGTGAACAGCAGAGGAATTGAGTCCTTGCGCTTCCGGAGTGGAACGCGGCAAGCGAGGCATAACGGCGGGAGCGAACATCAGTGTCATACGATAGGTTTCCGCATGTTCGATGCGGTGTCCTCCTTGTTCTTTTTTGTCCTTCGCGG
>JACMIS010000039.1 GCA_014381035.1 Armatimonadota bacterium | reverse complement strand
TTATAACAGCACACCATAGGAAAACATTTCTATATGCGGAATCTGTTATATGCGGTTTCAGGAATACTATATCATTTTGTTTCCCGATAATATGTTAAGGGAAGATTAAGTTTTATCGCCTATTTTTTCGCGCTTCATAAGGGGTAGCGGCAACGCCGTTGCCAGGCGAGTGCCGACGAGATGTGGGCGGCTAAGCAACCGGCGGGGAGCCAGTAGAAAAGCATACATGCCGCGAGGAAAAGTCCCTCGCGGGTAGGGAGCATCATCGCTCCGAGTACGGACGTAAACAAAATCAGGGGGATCAGTACGTGGCACACGGTCCGTACCGCCCGCACCGGCACCGCCGCGCCTGTCAGGTACCCGGCGACCACCGGTGCCACGAGCGCGACGACGATGAGTGCCACTTGCAATGGGCTTGTGTCGGGGAGCGGTAGCGGTTCGGGGATCAGTTGCCGCACTTCGGCGGGGGACAGGTAGTACGACAGTATGTAGTCGTAGCAGGGGCGGAAAACGCGCAGTTCGACCAGTCCGACCGCGAGTAGTGTCGCCGTGCCGAAGTGGACCAGCGCGTGAGTATATGCCATCCCGAAAAATCTCCCGACCTTCCCTTGCTTCTGGTGAGCAAACCACGTTTCCAGAAACTGCATACCGGCTTCTTGCGAAGATCCGTGTTTGCGGATGGCGAGACTTGTTGCTTCCCGCAGGGGGAGACCCTCCAAAAGATACTGGTTCTGGAGTTGCTCCAGCATATCCGCCGCGTCACTGCGCAACTCGCTACGGATGGGAAACGGGACGACGCCGACGAGTGGGGCGCACAGGTGATCGAGATAGTCTTCGATAAGACAACTCGCCTGATAGGTGTCCGGGTCGCCCGCACCGGAAGAGGAAGCCTGCCGTCGCATTGGGGTATACTCCCCGCCGCCCATTTGCTGACCCGGCGGCCCGATTGTAAGTAGTGACATACTTCATGATCCTTCGCGGGCGGCTGACTTTCATCCGGCATCGCCCATTTCTGACGAAACGTGAAGCGGTTCAGGTCGGTAGCACGCCTGGCTTCGGCGCGGGCAACAAACCGACGGCATCAATGACGCTGTTGACCGCCTGAGAAAACTCGACCCACTGTTTGCAGGCTTTTTCCAGCGCAATCAATCCCTCTGCCGTCAGGTCGTAAACGCGGCGTGCCCGACGTTCCTCCTGCGGTTGCTCCCAGACGCTGATGATAAAACCGTCCGCTTCAAGACCGTGTAGCACCGAGTAAAGAGTGGCATACTTAAAAGAAAGGGTGTCGCCGCTACGCCGCTCGACCTCGCGGGCGATGTCGTAGCCGTGCCGAGGCCCGTCCTTGAGTACCGCAAGTACCAATACGACCGTTGTTGCGCTTCCGCGCTGTAGCTTCAAGTCATCCATAAGAAAATCCCGTGGCGATACGGCTATCGCACATACCGATTGTAACACAGCAGCAACCGTCTCTATGTTAACTTTTCGTTAAAATACTGTTAAATCTCCAGGTATTTCGGGGCGCAAAACGGTGAAGCGCATCTTTACAACAAACCCTTCCCGGTTCGATAAGGTATTCAAGAGTAACCCGTTATGATACAAACTGCCACCCGCCCGTTCACCGACGCTGAGCGCGAAGCGGTCGAACGACAACTGCTGAACTACATCACCGAACCGAGGCGATCCGAGATTCCCAACGCACTATGGGGAGCCTTCACCGGTTTCGTCTGCGGGGCGATTCTTGCTATGATTGCGATGTTGTTGTTTGAAGTGTCGGAAACCTGGGGGGCGAATATCATCGCGGTGTCCGTTGTGTCAGGATTCGTTCTGGGGTGGCGTAGCCAACAGCGAGACGCGATTGCCCACCAGAACAACCGTCGGCAACACGCCGCAAAGCTGGCGAAGCGATTGCAGCGTGGTGAAATGGAGGAAGTTATTGTCACCGCTTCAGGTGTGGTTCGCGTAGAGGATAGGGAAGTCGGCATCAACGGTTGCTTTTTCGATATTGGCGACCGAGAAGTACTCTATTTAAGCGAAGATACTCTCTGGAATGCCGCCGAAAACGCCGGCCCGGACGGACGCGACGCCGAAACGTTCCTACCGTCCGCATTTCGCCTGACCCGGTATCCGGATGCGAGAGACGAGGTCGTTCATTTGAAGCCAGTCGGTCCATTGCTGACGCCGTTACGTACTATTGTTTCGTCCTGGTTGGAGAATGAATATTACGATCTCGCAGACGGCGAGGTTATCGAAGGTGTGTCACTGGCAACGCTGGAAAAGGACTTGCCGTATTTATCCGGGAGCGAAATCGTCGAATAACCGGCACGACAGAATGGCGGCGAAAACCATGTCGGTTTTCGCCGCCGGGACAAGGCGGAAGATTCAAGCGAACACACTAACCCCGGTCGAAAAAGGGTTTCACCGGTTGCTCGGGTCCGTCGGTCTGAATCGAGATGTGCGACGGGGTGAACAGATACGCGCCGTCCGCGACCTTTTCCACGAAACCATCCAGCGCGTACGTCACGCCATTCAAAAAGTCAATCAAACGCTCCGCGACTTCGGGAGGCGTGTTCTCGAGATTGACGATCTGCGGTTCGCCGGATTTCAAACGGTCGGCGCATTTTTGAATATCCGCGAATGAGGTCACCGGCATCACGGTGATTGAGCCTTCGCGGGAAGCCGCTATCCGTATCGTTTCGCCCCGACGGGAAGAGTTGTTTATCATATACTGCGAACCGCCGCTCTGGCGCGGGTTGTAGGCGGTAGCGAAGCCCCCGGTCTGTGAGGTACGAACGGGAGAGCGTGCTCCGTCCAGTGTCGCGGTCGCGGTTGCTGGTTCCGGGTCGTGTTCCATCTCCGGTTCGTACTCTTCTTCCCCGCCGCGTCCGCGCAGATTGTTCCACCACTGGCTGAATGAAGTGCCAATATTTCTGCGCTCCTCAGGTTCATAACCCTCATGCTCATCGTCTCGTCCCGCATTATACATTGCCATGTCCTTGTTCCTTTAAATCACCTAACAACCTGATCCCTCTTCCCGAATATTGCCGTCCCGATTCGTACCAGGGTTGCACCCTCTTGAATCGCCACTTGAAAATCGCCCGACATTCCCATGGAGAGGATCTGGCGATTCTGCTCTGGCAATGCGTCAAAAAGTTTTTTCAAACGCGCGAAATAGGGTCTCGCGGTTTCTGCATCTTCCCCATAGGGAGCTATCCCCATGAAACCGCTCAGCGCGATTCCCGGCGTTTCTCGCGCTTTCAACGCGAATTCAATCGCCGATTCCGGCGGGATCCCCGCCCGTATTTCGCTTTCGGCAAGGTTTACTTCAATCAACACCCGTGTCGTTTGAAAACTTGCCTGGTCAATTGTTGCGACATTGTATAACTTCTGTGCGCTTTTGGCAATACCCTGCAAACATTCTTCGCTATCAACGGTTTGAAAAACATCGGTAAAATGGACCGCGTACTTTATTTTGTTGGTTTGTAAATGTCCGATCAAATGGCACGTAACCGGCGTGCTGCCCGACAGGGCGGCACGGACGGCGGGCATCTTTTCCCGTGCTTCCTGCACGTAATTCTCACCGAGGTCGGTAACCCCGGCATGTATCGCAGACAAACAATCGGTCACCGGACGCGTTTTTGTCACGGCGCATAGCGTTATGGCGTTCTCTTTTCGACCAACGGAACTGGCATGAATCGCGATCTCATCACGAATGCGCTTGATGTTGTCTAATATTTCACGTGCGCGGTGGCCTGTTTCGTCAAAAACATCTGTCATAATTTTTGGTGTCGCCTCCGATGCGACTTCGCTATTATAGCAACGAAAACAAGGAAGATGCCGGGTATCGCTCGGCGGGGAATCAACGAAAATGAATCGCAAGCAGTTCTTGGGAGCAACAAGTATGCTTCTCGTCGGTACCATCACCGGGTGTGGAGGGGGAAGCAACAATGACGAGAGAAACGGTACGAACATTGACAATCCGAGCGGTAGCACATCCGCCGATCTGTCCCGATTGACCGTGGACCCGCCCCATGACCGATCCACCTATATAGACGATGACACGGACTTTTTCCTGTCCTGGCCCAGTGTTGCGGAAGCACCGCGCACGGCGCAAGTGCGAATGTACCGGTTTTTAGAAGCACGCGGCGGCGAATCGCGTGAGGACCGCTTTGAGGAAACGTTCGTCGAGGGAAACAATAACGCCTCGTGGCGGGTGCGTTCGCGGAACTTTCTGGCTGCGGGGGGAGTGTACTATCTCGATGTGACTACCGCTTTGAGTCGAAAACGGTACGCCTTTATCGTGAATGATCGCCGCTCGGTGAATCTACCGGTCGAGCAGGATGCACGAACCCGTGCCGTGGATATCAATAACGACGGCGGGACGGGTAGCATTTCGAACCTGACGCTTCGTTACAACGGGGATGGCGTTGGACCTGTAGGTATTCCCACCACGAACAGTTTTGTGTTGCAGTTCCCCTCGGAAGCATCCGCACCGGCACGGATGACCGTGCGCCTGCGCCGCTACAAAGAACAACGCGGGGAGGAAGGACCGAGCGGAAACGAACAGCAGATCGAACTTCTACATGACGCGGGAAGTAATTTCTGGACGATCCGTCGGCGGGATAACTTTTTGCTGGAACGCGGCGCGACGTATATCCTGGAGATACTCGTGGCTGGTGAGCGTGACCGCAACTTCCCGTTTCTCACCGAAGGATAAGGACACAGCCCGCTTCCAACGAAGGAAGCGGGCTGCTGATTCGCATTTCAATGGCGAGTGTCACGCCCGGCACGAAACGGGATACCTGCCACGGGGTGAGCGTCTGGATTGATAGAACACGGTACCCCGCTTGTTCGCTACCCGAGCAGAACGCAACGTCTATCGGGTAGGCAAGAAACGCCGTATGGATCTGCGGGCAATGCGGCAAAAGTAATGCCTCGCCCAGACGGAAGTCGCGCCCGATGAGTCCGCGTAATTGCCCGATTGGTGTCCTCGCCCAGTGTATCTGCTCCGCGATCATCCGTCCAGAGTCGGTGACAATAGACACCTAATTGTTCCCGGCGGCGACCACTTCCACGGAACGCTCTGGATTGCCGTTACGTTCCTGTCGGACGGCGCGGACGATTTTCACCCGCCCTTTTTCCATCTGGTCGACGACGAATGTGATGCCGTCATGTTGAACGTACTCCCCCTCGGTCGGTTCATGTCCGAGAAGCCCGAATACCAAGCCACCAATAGTGGTGTATTCCTCGTCGGAAAGTTCCAGACCCAGTCGGTCGTTTACATCCGCGATGTTCATACGCCCGTCGATCACCGACTCCTGCGCGTTTAACACTTTCATTTCCGGTTCGTCTATGTCGTACTCATCCCGGATGTCGCCGACAATCTCTTCCAGCAGGTCTTCGAGCGACACGATACCGGCAGTGCCACCGTACTCATCCTGTACCACGGCGATCTGGTTTTTCGAGCGGCGCATTTCCGCCAGAAGGTCGGCGACCCGGCGCGATTCCGGCACGAATACCGGGGGGCGCATGACGCCGCGCAAGGAGAAACTTTGCGGCGTCGTTCCATCAGCGAACAGGGGGAGCAGGTCTTTGGCGTGAACGATGCCGACAATCGTATCGGAAGTTTTCTCAAACACGGGAAGGCGCGAGTGACCGGATGCGATGACCGTTTGCAATGTTTCGGGCAGGCTTGCCGCGACCGGGACCGCCGTCATGTCTATGCGCGGCGTCATGACCGAGCGAACGAGCGTTTCGGAAAAATCAATCACATTTTCCACGATGGCTTGCTCTTCGCGGTCGAACTCGCCCTTTTCGGTGCCCGATTCGATGATGGCGCGAAACTCCTCGCGACTGATCATCGGTGTTTCAAACTGCGCCTTCGCGCCGAACGGTTTTACAACGATATTTGCCAGACCGAGTGCGATGGCGTTCAGCGGGGCGAAAATCACGGCACACACGTTCACGAAGGGCGCGAGCCGCAACGCCCACACGTCGGCGGATTGCATCGCAATCGCCTTCGGGGCGATCTCGCCGAACACCAGTGTCAATACGGCGACGACGATCACGACCACCGTTACCGCGATGTTGTAGGCGATACGATCCGAGACACCCATCAGAGCGACGAGTGGCTGCAATGCGGGGGCGATGGCAATCGCCGCCGACGCCGACGCCGCGAAGCCGAGCAGAGTGATTCCGGCTTGCACAGTGGCAATGTATCGGGGCGGGTCATCGTGGAGTCGCTTTACGGTGTCCGCACCACGCCGGTTTTCCTCGACCAACTGCTCGATACGCGAACGGCGTACCGAAGTAATCGCGGTTTCCGCCATCGAAAAAATGGCGTTGAAGACGGTCAGGACAAAGATGATCGCGACACTGGTCCCGATGACGTTCCAGTCGGTCGGCGTTTTAACGACGACCGACACCGGCAAACCCGGTTGGATCGCTTCCTGGGCTCCGGCACGCGGCAGATTGTTCAACGCAAAGGCAGACAGAGCGGCAAACACGATCCCGCCAAGAATAGCGGCGATACGTCTGCCATCCGGGCGGCGTGATGCTTGCTCCGCAACGGCGGATACGGTTTCAACGGAAGCGCGACGACTGCGTGGGCGACGCCCTTTATACGGTGCAGGAACGGTTTGACTATAAGGGTCCAAGAATTTAAGGTACTCCCGCCGAAAATGGCGTGGCGGGGTTAAATGGCAGAACAGGTTGACCCGGTATAGTAGATACCGCACCATCCCTATCCTGCACTAGCCACAAGGCATACCTGGCAGATGCCTCGAAGCGATGTGCGCCAGACGCCGCGAAGGCGACCAGCGCAACCCCGATAACCACTTTCCGCGATAGATCAGATGATGAGCCGGAAGCATGGGTTCGTCGCTGGTGTCGCAGGAGCGCGAAGCCGACAGCGGCGAGGATAACTACCCCCGACAGAACGATGGCTAATGGCGATAGTTTGAGAACATACGGCATCAGCGCGGGAAGAAAAACGATGGCACCGGCAACGGCGGCGCAAATAGCGGCAATGAGTACTGCCCCGGCAGAAGCGTCCTTGGCACGCTTCGCCAGAAGATGGTGCTCCGGCATGGCAAGGTCGACCGCGGCTTCCATTGCGGTGTTGAACAGTTCCGTAACCATCACCAGCGCGATAGCGAAAAAGACGGCAACAATACGAAGCGGTGAGATATGCAACGCGAAACCGGCAATCAGAACGAGGATCGAAGCAAGAACATGAAAACGGAAGTTGCGTTCGGCGCGAAATGTTTCGCGAACGCCATCTATCGCATGACCGAAAGACGCGACGATGCTGGCAGGTCGCCACGGCTTTTCCGCCGCAGAGGGTAGGTACGGCGACGTTCCCGGCAAGGCGTGTTGCTGCCCGGTACTCGGAGGCTCTCCCGTGTCGGTTGTCATACAGGGATCAGTATACCCGCATTCGTGGTGGGAATCACACGGCGGTTAATCGCCCACTTTTTCCAGTGGTTTGCCCAGAAGCCGGCGCTCCACAATCCGCATCGTCTCCGCGCCGGCTTCCGTCTCATCTTCGTAACCCAGCAGGTGCAGGATGCCATGGATGACCAGCAACGCTATCTCTTCCTCGACCGCCCATCCGCGGAAAGCGGCTTGACGCTTTGCTGTATCGAGAGAGATAGCGACATCGCCGAGCGTGGCTCCCGCCTCGCCCTCACCCCCTACCCCCCTCTCCCTCCGAAGGGAGAGGGGGGGGGAGGCGAACTCCATCTGAGGCCAGGACAAAACATCGGTGGGCTTATCGTAGCCGCGCCATTGTTTGTTGAGGGCGTGAATGCCGGGATCGTCTGTGAGCAGGACGGACACTTCGGCGTCCGCGTGTCCAGCTTCGGCGAGAAGTATCTCAGCGACCGCTTCCGCCCGTGTCAGGTCGGGCAGAGCGGTCGCCGGAAGAGTGCGCAGGGATGCGGCGAACGTCCAGTCCATGCGGCTATTGTACGTCGGCTCATCGTGAGCGGCTACTGTTCGCGGCGGGGATTGGAGCGGCGTCTGCGTTCCGCTCCGAGGATCTGGGTTTCGTCCGGCACATCGCTCTCCACGTGCGACGCTATCGGGTCCGGCGTTTCGTTGAACGTGTTCGGCGTCAGCAAGGGCATGAACGCGCTCGGGGGCGGCGCGAACGAGACATCGGGCGTCGGCATATCCGCCATCTCCGGCAAACCCGGAACGGTCTCGGTTTGATTTTTCTTGCGGTCGCCGGGGTAAGCGATGCGGGCATGAAGGGCACCGGAGAGCGTTCGGGCGAACGTTTCCTGCACCATTTTCAGTTCCCACAGTGTCAGGTCGCATTCGTCCAACTGTGCGTCGGCGCGCTTATCCTCGATGATCTCGGCGACGAACGTTTCGATACGTGCCGGGGTAGGTTTCTCCAGTGAGCGCGACGCCGCCTCTACCGAATCCGCGAGCAGAAGAATCGCTGCTTCCTTACTCTGCGGCTTCGGACCGGGATAGCGGAACTGGGCTTCCATCGCCGGGTCGAGTCGCCCACCCGCCGCTTTGTAGTAGAAGAACTTCATCAATGTTGTGCCGTGGTGCTGTTCCACGACATCAATCACACGTGGTGGCATTCCCATTGCGCGGCACATTTCGACGCCGTCTTTTACGTGCGCCGAAAGAACCAGCGCGGAAAGCGACGGCGCGATGCGGTCATGCACGTTTTCCAGCCCCGATTGGTTCTCGATGAAAAACTCGGGTCGGTTCATCTTGCCGAGGTCATGGTAATACGCCGCGACCCGGCAGAGAAGCGAATCCGCACCGATGCCTTCCGCCGCCGCATGGGCGAGCGTGCCGACCATCAGCGAGTGCGCGTAGGTGCCGGGAGCTTTCAGGCGGAACTCCTGCAAGATCGGGGTCGCCGGGTCGGAAAGTTCGAGCAAACGCAGATGCGTGGTGATCCCGAACCATCGCTCGAAAATCGCCACCCCGGTGTAGAACAACGCCATCGCGAACAAGCCGGAGATGCCGCCCCACAAGACCCCGGAAAGCAACTCGCGGTCCCGCTCGCCTTCGAGCAGACCGACCAGTGCGTTGAGCACCGTATTCGTGGCGCAGAGGATCAACGTCGCCCGGAGATAATCGGAGCGATTTTTCAGCGTTGCCACCGCTACAATACCTGCCAGTGACGAGCCGAGAGTGAGGAGTGTGAAGCGCAACTCGTTGTTCAGAACCATCCCGGACGCGATAGAAAGCAATGCCACGATCAATGTCGCCACGCTGGCGTCGATCAGAAGCGCGATTGCCATGCCCGCCGAAGCGACACACATCATGCCTAAGTAGCCGAAATGGACACCGGAGAACGGCAGACCGAGCAAGAGTGATCCGATTTTGAGCCCGACGACCGCGAGCACGGTTTGTATGGCAAGCAGGAGCAGGAGATGCGTATTCGCGTAAAGTTTGCGGTGGAACAGGCGCAAGTATACGGTGACGAAAACCACCATCCCGGTCACTAATCCGCCGATGACCGCTATCGAGGTGGCGTCGAGGCGGGCGTTTTGCAGACCGAGCGCGGCGAACGCATCTTTATGCTGGCTGTTGATTCGCTCCCCGGCGCGAACCACCGGCTCTCCTGCGGAAACGCGGCGCAACTGGGGCGGTACCGCGCTACGGGCGGCTTGCTGTTCGTCAGCGGTCTTGCGGGCGTCGAAGCGACGGTTGGGTACCAGACTCGCCGCGATAATATCGGCGACCACTTTCCGGCGTTCGGCTTTGCGGAATAGATTCGCCAAATCCGTGTCGGTGGCAACAGAGTTGCGGGCGTTCGACAGGTCACTGTTTTCGTCGGTGATGGGACGTGCCATGATCCGTTCGGTCAGTGTCGCCGCCGCGACTTTCATATCGGCCAGATCGGAGGGGGACAGGCGGAACAGATACGCGACCGTTTCTTTTTGAACCGAAATCGCTCCCTGACGATGAATCTCGCTCAGTGCGGATGCGAGACGCACCGTATTGATTCCTGTTTTAGCATCCGTGGGACCGCCATCTGTAGAGAGTACCGCCCAGCGTCCCGCGATGTCGAACACATATTTCGTGGTTTCGACCGCCGTCTTTGACGCATCGGGAAGCGCGTCGTAACGCCGCCCGACACTATACATCGCGGCGTTCCGGAGTTCTTCCGTCGCGGCGGTGTCCTCATAGCGCACGGTACGTTGCGCGACAATATCCTTATCGGCAATATCGCCCAAATTGAGGGACACCCGGTTGGGCCACAGATGCAAGCAAAGGAGCGCGGTAAGCAGCGCGGACGTGACAATCGCGAGACCGATCCGTCCCGCTTTTCGCCATGAGAAACCCGTAGCAACCGACGCGCCCCCTCCGGCGGCGCGTCGCTCTCCGCCGCGCTTCATGGCTTCCTGGACACGAATGGCGTTGCGCCGCCGCCGCCGACTCGTGTCGCGGGGGAAGGCCACCCAGCGGTGCCATAATAAAAGTAGTGGATTGGGTCGGGTCATGCGTTTATTGAGAAACAGCCTGATAGGCGGTGCGGTGGGGAACCGTACCCGATCATGCGTGATAGGGAGAAACCACGCTCGACATAAATATCTCTTCGCAAGGGATTTTCTTCAATGGAACTGCGGCGCGTTCCTGAAGTATGGCTCACGGCATTGTAAGCCATCGGTTCAAACGGTGCGGTTAAATCCGCTCCTCGGTCTGCTTCATCTTGCGACGTCGCGATGCTTCTTCTTTCCGCTTCTTGTCGCTCGGCTTTTCGTAGAATTCGTGTGCGCGAGCGATCTTGAGCGTGCCTTCCTGTTGCAACGTCTTTTTGAAACGCTTGAGAGCAACATCGAGCGGTTCGCCCGGTCGTACAATAACCTGTGCCATGATTTTATCCCCTCCTTACTTGTCTGTCTCGCCGCGAAGGTTTCGCGGCGGAAATCCACCCTCCCGTTTAAAAAGGGCGTAAGGAGGAACGCGCCGAAATGCAGGAGCATTGTACGTCGGCATTTGGGCATTGTCAATGTTGGGTTGTTGGGTGATTGGGTGGTTAGGTTTTTGGGTGGGAAGATAGGCGGAAGCGATCCGTCTACCAGGTCCGTTCCTTACCCAACCACCCAACAACCACCTACGGCACCCAGTACGTGCGGTTGTATTGTTTGGCGGCTCCTTTATTCGGAATCCACCAGTCGCGTCCGGTCGCCGGGTTGTAGGTTTGCTCGAACTTATGCCATTTCGCATGACCGTCCAGAAACGTGTAGTTCGCCCCGCCCTGATATCGGCGTTTCTCGACCTCGGTTTCGGAATTGATGCTCACACAGGTGGATGATCCGAATCCTTCCCAGCACATCGGGTGGGCATGGTCCCCGGCTTTGTTTTCGCGTTGCTCGGTGACGTAGATGCACGACGCGGGTGCCTCGATTTCCGCAAGCGTCCAGCCAGTCCCGGTTTTGTTATTGTTCAGATACGCGTTGGTCATGTAACTCGACAGACGCGGTGTTTTACCGGGGGGGAGTGCGGACAAATCCATCATTTCGGGCCAGTTGAGCGAATTGTCATCCGAAAGACGGTTCATCAGTTTCGCCTTGACATAGGGTTGCACGCCGTCAATCCACGAGGGGTCTGCATCCCCATAGACCCAACCGGTCGGGCGTGAGTGGGTGTTGAGCGGCAACGCTTCGTCGTTGTCGGAAATATACATCGCTATCGCGATGCCGAATTGTCGGGAGTTGGAGAGCGAATTGATCGCACGGGCCTTGGCACGGGCTTGGGCGAATACGGGAAACAGTATCGCAGCGAGGATGGCGATGATCGCTATCACGACGAGTAATTCAATCAATGTGAATGCCGAATGCGTGTATCGGCGGTTTTGGATCGGGTTCATGGCTGGTTTCCTGAAAATCATTCGGAGACGGTGCCGGACGTAGCGAACGGTCGGCGTGACAGGACGCAAACACGAACGAGCGAGCGACGAGGATGATTTGTGATGGGTTCAGAAAAACCGGGGCGGGGCGTGCGGAGGGAGTGGCGCACCGTTGCCGGTTCGGTGCTCCGCGAAAGCAAAACGACGGATCGGCAGGGCCGTGAGCGAAAACGATACACGTACGACGGATGCAAGCGGCAAGACGACCGGCGGGAACAGCGAACCGCTCATGACGGCATCGAGCGGCGTGTCACAAACGGCACGAAAAGCGAGCGTTTCGCTGGCTGTGTTCGCGCCGGTACAGCAACATTTCCCGCCGCCTGGCTTGTTGTGCGCGTCGCAGGAAACGCAGAGGCAGGCAACGGCTTTGGGTAACGACGGCGTGACGGCGGCAAGCGCGGACCCGACCGGATTGACTCTCGGCACGAAGGCAACGGAGATACCTAACGACGCCGTCAACGTTCCGCAGAAAAACAGGAGAACGATTACGGCGACTCCAGCAAAGAAACGGCTATGTGTCTGTTGATGGATTTTCATGGAGTACGCTTCACTTCATTATGACGCGACGTCACAGATTCGTCAAGGTAACAATACCACTTATTGTACGCGTACACAAGATGTCTTCTTATGATTGTAATCGCGCGATGTGGTCGGGGGGACAACCCCTGAACCGGAGGCGAATTCACGGCTGGGTTAGCCGTACCCGCG
>JACMIS010000313.1 GCA_014381035.1 Armatimonadota bacterium | reverse complement strand
GCCGAATAAAAGTTAATCCCGCAAGTATTGCAAAATCGCGTCGTCCGCGCTGACCGGGCAAGGGCGTTGTTCCGCCGCCTTCTCCGCACCGGCAAACCCCGAAAACTGCGGGTTGGCGAGGGCGTTGTAGCACATGATGAACGACCGGCGGTGCTTGTCGGACACGTTCGGACCCGAACAGTGGAGCAAGTTGGAGTGGAAGAACAACGCCGAACCGGGCGTCATTTCGACGTACACCCTCTCGAACAGGGTTTCGATCTGCGGCATGCGTGCCGGGTCCGCACCGGTCTGCGCGCCGACTTTGCCGTGCTCCAACCGCCCCAGTTTGTGCGAGCCTTTCAAGACTTGCAAGCAACCGTTCTCCTGTGTCGCGGCGTCGAGCGCGACGAAAACGCTGAGCATGCGCGGGAAGGCGAAGCCCTGGTTGTACCAGTAGCCGTAGTCCTGGTGCCATTCCCACGCGCCGCCTGTTCCCGCCTCTTTGAGCATGACTTTGCCGTGGAAGAACGCGATCTCCTCGCCCATGACCATTCGCGCGGCGTTCCCGACACGCGGGTTGGTCGAGGTCGCCGCCCATACGTCGTCGCCCAATTCGTGCCATATAGCGAGTTTGGCTTTTTTCCCGGTCGTGTCTTCGTTGCCGCGCGTGTTGGCGGCGACGCGGTCGCCCCCTTCGACATCGGCGATGAGAACGCGAATCTCGGTCGCATTGAACAGGTTCGGCACTAACACGTAGCCGTCGCGCTGATAATCGTTGACGTTTTCTTCGGATAGGTACATGGTTTTTTCTTTCTTTTTCTGTCCTACGCGGACGGCGCCAGCACTTTGCTGGATCGTTTTACCTGCGGTGCTGCTTTTAGGGGCGTCCGCCGGTTGTGGTTTGTGGGGCGGAACCCTCTGGGAGGCGGCGCACTTCGCCGGGCGTTTTGGCGCTGCCGTCGTTCGCGGCGGCGATGGCGGCAAAGCAAAGGGCGAGACTGCGCAGATTCTCGCGGGCGTTGTTCATCGGTTCGCGGTCTTCCTCGATGGCACAGAGCAGTTCCGCCATCGTGCCGTGGAAGCCGTCGGGGAACCATGCCCCGGTCAGTGTCGGGACCGCGTTTCCGGCTTCGGTATAGAGTGTCACGGACTGATTGTCCAGACTCGGTCCGGCGCTGGTGATGCTCCCAGCGGTTCCGCCGATATAGGTGCGGTCCTGCTTCCCGAACTTCATGGCGGCGTCGAACACGGCGGTCGCCTGCCCCCCATCAAATTCCACCATGACCTGCGCGAGTAGCGGCGGGGTGATCTCCTGTCCGAGAGCGAGACTGCGCGACGCTTGCACCCGGCGCACGGTTCGGTTTTGTGCGGAAAACAGCGTGCTGAGGAAATCGAACCAGTGGATCGCGAAGTCGTAGAACACCAGATCGTAAATCTTCTCGAACGGCGTTCCCTTGGTCCACGAGTGGTCCCAGTGGACGCCCAGGTGGACACTCAGTAGATCGCCGATCTGCCCGGACCGGACGGCTTCACGCATGTAGGAGAAATGCGGCGCCCACCGCCCATTCTGATTGACCGCGAGTTTTACTCCTTTCGACGCCGCCAGCGTGACCAACCGCTCCCCCTCATCCAGATCGGTCACGAACGGCTTCTGACTCAGGATATGCTTTCCGGCATGGATCGCCGCCTCGATCAGCGGCAGACGCTCTGGCGGATGGGTGGCGAGGTCCACGACCGCGATGTCGTCCCGGTCAAGGACGGCGCGAAAATCGGCGGTCACGGCGGCGTCCGGGAAAAACTCTTCCCGACGCTTTTCCGCCTTTTCGATAGCAAGGTCGCACAAAACCGCCACGTCATAGCCCGCGTTCCGATAAGCGCGGAGGTGCGACGCCGTGATGCCGCCGCAACCGATCAACCCGATTTTCGGGCGGTACGATTGGGGGTCGCGCGGGCGATACGGCAGGTCGGGCGCAGGGATGGTGACGCTCCCCGATTTGTCGCCCAGGCTGTAATCGTCCTCGGTCACTGTGTCGGCGTTGCTCAAAGGTTCTCTCCTTCCACGAGTGAAACGGTTCGCTTTTCGCGGGCGGAAAGCACGGCGCTGTCTACGATCTGTTGCCCGACGCGAGCCAGTGCCGGGGAAAGCGGACCGGTGACCGATTCGCCGGTTTCCAGACAATGAATCAAATACTCGACCGGGGCGCGGCGCGGGAACGGGAGCACGTCCACCGGAACTTCGTGCGTGTCAGGATGCGACTTCGTTTGCAAACGCACCACCGATTCGTAGTCATAGCTACTGATCGTCCCTTCCGTGCCGACAACTACGAAACCGCACTTAGGTTGCGGCTGCAATGTCCACGGGTCGGTGAACGTTCCCCACCGCGTTTCGTATTTGGAAAGCCCTGTCTCGTAGCGGCAAACGGTGACGCTGTGTTCGTCCACTTCGCCGTCGGTCGGCGCATCAACCACGGCGGTGACTTCTATCGGTGCCCGTCCGTCGTGGAACCAGGTGCCGAGCGTGACACCGTAGCCGAGGTAATCCAGAAGCGACCCGCCCCCGGTTTCCTTGCGGTACCACCAGCTTTCCGCCTTCTGCCGTTTGGCGTCCTCGTCACCGACTTCGATCTTGTCGGCGAGGTGCCGGAGCGGTCCCCGGTTCCCGTCGTAATAGTGCACCTCGATCACACGCCCGATCACGCCCTCCCGGATCAGCCGGTGCGTGGTGACATGCGGCGGGTACCAGGCCAAGGGCCAGTTGATCACCATCGTTTTCCCGGTCTTTTCCACCGCAGAAATCATTCGGTCGGCGTCGGCGAGCGTGGCAGCCATCGGTTTCTCCACAAGAAGGTGCGTCCCATAGGGCGCGACCATCTCGACATAGTCGCCGTGCTGTGCGGTCTGGGGGCATAAGATGACGACGTCGGGCTGGGTTTCTTGCAGGCACTGCCGCCAGTCCGTAAAAATGCGCTCAGGACTGATCCCTAATCGGGCGGCGGAATCTGTCATGCGCGACGCATCAGGATCTGTGATGCCGACGATCTCCGCGCGAGGATGATCGACTACCTGACGGAGCAGGTCGCCCATGTGCATGTGGTCGAAGCTAACCCCGGCAAACTTCCATGTTTTTGTGTTCGTGCTTTGGCTCATGATAAAAAAATATCACAAATCATATCGCCTGTCCGGGATCTGATATGATAATACCATTATGGCGCGATCACGAAGTGAGCGGGTGGGGGAAATACTGGGCGCAATGAGGGCGAGACTTCGCGACGGTGCACTGCTTCCGGGGGCACGGTTTCTGTCGGCACGGGAACTGGCAACGACCTACGGGGTGAGCTATCAGACGGCGCACCGACTTCTCGATGAACTGTGCACCGAAGGGCTGGTGGAACGTCGGGCGGCGTCCGGCACCTATCTCCCCGGCGGAGTGGACACAGAGCTGCGGGGCGCGTTTACGGAAACGTGGCTTATTCTTTCCGGGCGGGCGCGACGCCCCCACAGTTTCGGTGCCCGGCTCCTGAGCGAACTGTCCCGTTGCCTCCATCGCGAGGGGATCTCGTGGCAGGTTTGTTGGGCAGAGAACGTCGCGACGGGCGATCTACCCCCCGCCGTTTTTCCGGTTTTATGGGAATCACCGGAAATACTCGCCACCTGTCGGTGCGACGGGCGACGGGCACTTCTCCTCAACGCCCGTCCCGCGCCGGGGCTGGATACGACTTTCATCGACAGCGTTTCCGTGGACGACGCGTTCGGCGGGGCGTGTGCCGCCGACCTCCTAAACGGGACAGCTAAGGGCGACGGCAGGGGTTTGTGTGTCGTCACCGCCCGCGCGGGCGACCCGCGTAGCGACGCCCGTCAGGAGGGTTTTCTGTCCCGACTCCCGAATGCATCCGTGGTATGTGCCGGAGGATGGTATACCGAGGACGGAATCCGTGTCGCCCCGGACGCCCTCTTCCATGGACCGCGCGGGATTTTCTGCGCGAACGACCGGCTTGCCGAGGGTGTGCTAATCGCCTGCGAACGGAGCCATTTCCCTCGCCCACGACTTGTCGGATTCGATGACGCGCCGGTGGCAACCACGCGCGAACTCACCACCCTAGCAATTCCCTGGAGCGAACTCGCCGCCGATGCGACGGAAATTATTCGGCGTCGGATATCCGGCGACGTATCCGCCGCGCGCCGCCGCATAGTCACTCCCCGTCCTGTCCTCAGACGCTTAGGACGAACGGGATAGGGTCAATATTTGTATGATTATTCCGGAACGAAACTTGCGTCCCGGAATAATACTGATTTGCGACCATATAGCACGGGTTACCGCTCATTAAAACGCGACAATACCCTGTGTTCCAAACTGCGGTAGACCACCCTCTGATAACCCGAGCGATGTTAAGCGTCCGTCGCTTTCCACGCGATACTGCGCGACCCGCCCCTGCGCACCGAGTAACACATAGAAGAACTGACCATCCGGTGACAGTGCGATGTCAATCGGAGCGGCTCCCCCAGACGCCGG
>JACMIS010000312.1 GCA_014381035.1 Armatimonadota bacterium | reverse complement strand
TCGCACAAAGCGCCGGATCAATGGCAGGGTCAGACGCGCGGCGGAAAAACCGTCCACTTCACGGCGGGGCGCGAATTGACCGGTCAGATGGTGACGGTTCGCCCGGTGTCGTCGCACCTGTGGGGCTTTCAGGTCGAGTTGGTCTAGCCGTAGCATTTTCCCGCACGACCATCTGTTCAAGGAACTGCTCCGGGCGTTTTCCCCGGAGTTTCTGGAACTATTCGCGCCCAAAGTCGCCCAGCGGATCGACTTTTCCTCGGTGCGTTTTCTGGAGCAGGAAGTGTTCACCGATCTGCCGGACGGCGACTCGCGCCGCGCGGACACTATCGCCGAAGTGCGGACGACGACCGGCGAACCGGAAATCGTTCTGTTCCACGTCGAAGCAGAAGCCGAACGGCGTTCCGCGAGCGGATGTGGGAATACTACTACTTGCTGACGGCGCGGCTGAAACAACCGATCTATCCGATGGTGATTTACCTTTCGCCGGGAACGGGCGGCATCGTCTGGGAGGAATACCGGCGCGACCTGTTCGGGGAGCGTATCCTCTCGTTCCGCTACCAAGCCATCGGTCTGCCGGATTTGAAGGCGGGCGATTACATAGAAGGTGACAACCTGCTCGGCGTGGCACTCAGTTCGCTGATGAAGCCGGGTGATTTGGATTCGCTGGCGCGGAAATGGAAGGCGATTCAGGCGATCCTGACAAGCCGTCTTAGCGAGTCGGGTAGAATACTATTGACAAACGTCGTGGAACAGTACATCGAACTGTCGGCGACCGACGCGGAAACGCTGAAGCAACTGATCGCGACAACAATCCCGGAGGAACAACGAATGATCTCAATCTATGAACAACGCGGCGAACAACGCGGCGAACAACGCGGGATCGAGAAAGGCATATTGTCGGGGCGTCAGGATACGCTCCGGCAACTGCTCCGAGCGCGCTTCCCGGACGTTTCGCCCGCAATTTTGGCGCGAGTCGAGCAACTCGACGAAACGGAACTATCCGAAGCGACGCTACGGATTCTTACTGCCGCCTCACCGTCCGAGGTCGTCGGGTCGCCTGCCGCCTAAAGGGATGGTGACCCAGGACCTGAATAGGCGTCAGAAGCCGAGCCTTACCGATTTGCCTGCCGGGCGATTGTAGTCTTCCGCTTATAGGTGGAGTCGGTGTAGGGGTAGCGATTGTTCATGATCTGTCAGGACAGCGGGTTGAAACCCACACCTGCGGGCACTTCGTGCCGGTCGTCCTCATGATACGAAAGGTGATCACGTACCAAGCAGAACAGAGTTCGCCCAGAACGTCGTAGGGGCGGTATTCGGGAACGATTCGACCAGTGATGCCGAGCAATATGGCGGAACCGATGGCTACGAAAGGCACCGGTTCCGCTCGAATTTTTTACTCCGTCACCCGCCCGCTCAGCCAGAATTGACCCTGAACAACATTCCCTGCCAGGATTGGACCGAACTCGGGGGCAACGACCATGTCGAACGTCCCGCCGTAGGTTTCGACGAGAAGAGCATAGAAGGAGGCACCGGTCTCTGCCACCGTGCGGCGTTGTGCCTTAAGAACCACTCCAGTTATGATCGCGTGTGCCTGTGGTGGACCGGATTCCTCCCCACCAGGTGTGAATAAGCCCGATGGAATGAATGACCGCGTTGCGAACTGCGGTTTCCCTTCATTATTGGAGTTTTCGTATGCCGCTTCACTGGCGAACACGTCCAACTCGTGAGCGAACGCGGCGACTTGTAGCGTGACGGTCTGCCCAGATGTCACCGTTTCTTTGATCCGCTGGAAGTCAGGCACATCTACCAGGAACGGATAGCAACCGTCCTCCGGCGAATCCGAATCGCCCTCGCCGAGTGCCCAAGCATGAATGGAACCGTCGAACGGGCGTTGGTCATCTTCGAGCAACGCAGTGATCCGAGCAACGACACGCCCTTCTCCTTCGAAATGTGGGTTCATACCGACGATGCCCTGATTCGCTTTCTGTTGTATCCAGAGGGTAGCACCGACGCCCGATGACCACACAATGTACCGTTCGTCGGGGGCAGGTAAAGATGCAACCGAAGCCTGCGGATAGATGCGATCCAGGAACTCATCGTACTCCTGTTCGTTTTGTAAGGGGATACCGATGCTTTCAAAATGACTTGCCATGTGTTTTGCGTTTCCTACTCGCCACCGTATCGCCCAAAAAGGCGTTTCCGCTAAAACCCGAGCCGGACCGACTTGCCCGCCGGTCGGTAGTAGGACTCCGCGTACTGCTCGCAGAACTTTTCCACGCTCCCGACCGAGCGCACCTGCGCGGCGTAGCCCGGCAGTTCGGCGATGCCGTGCGCGACTTCGTGGATCAACGCCCGCTTGAGCACGAACGTTTTGTAGTCGGGAAGGTCCCAGATCGCGTACAGTTTGTTGCCGTCCCAGGCGAACCGCCCGCCGAACCGCTCCGTATCCAGGCTGTCTTCGCGCCGCCCGACGAGGCGTCGCCCGCCCGTGACCGTGTCGGCGTCGTCTTTTATCGCTTCGAGTACGCAGTGCAGGCGGAT
>JACMIS010000311.1 GCA_014381035.1 Armatimonadota bacterium | reverse complement strand
CGCGGTGTCCGGCGATCTGGGAAGTGCGGCGGGAGTAGCCGATGTTGTTCGGGGCGTCAACGAACGGAACGTCCCGGTGGATATTCTGTACAACAATGCCGCGATCCAGAACGCGTGGCGCGAGATCTGGGACATTACGCAGGAAGAATGGCAGGCGTCTTTTCAAACCAACCTGTTCGCGGTTGTCGCGCTGTGCAATGCGTTTGCGCCGCCCATGAAAGCACGCAATTACGGACGGATTATCAACCTCTCGTCGGGGATCAAGGGCACGCCGCAACTCGCCCCTTACAGCGTGTCTAAAGCGGCTATCGATAAATACACCCAGGATCTGGCGGCGGAACTACGCGGCACCAACGTACTGGCAAACACACTCGATCCCGGCTGGCTACGTACCGACATGGGCGGACCGAACGCGATGGGCGACGTGGAATCCGTGCTCCCCGGCGCACTCGTCCCCGCGCTCCTTGCCGACAGCGGACCATCCGGTACGAACTATTCCGCGCAAGAATACAAGTAGATAGTGTGTGCTACCCCCAGCGCACACTAACGACGCGCCTGCCGTGCCTTTTCGCGCAGCATATACAGGTACATGCTTTCCACTTTTTCCCGCGCCCACGGCGTTTTGCGCAGGAATTTGAGACTCGATCCGATACTCGGGTCGGTGGTGAAGCATCGGATGGGGATGCGCTCGCCCATCGCGTCCCAGCCGATGAAATCTACCAGTTCTTCGAGTATATGCGCCAGAGTGATGCCGTGAAGCGGGTCGCGGGGATGCTCTCGCGGTGTGGTCTCCTCCGCGATGGGTTCTTCGCTTGTCACGGCTTCTTCTCCGGCGCGGGTGCTGCCGCCGCGAGCGGCTTGGGACGCAATGTTTTGTCGATAGCGGAGAGCAGGGAGCGTTCCCCCTTGACATCGTAGTCGAGCGACCAGATCATTATTCCGGCGAGCCCTTCATCCACGACGTATTTTGTTTTCGCCTGAATCGTCGGGATGCCGTTGTACCAGATGGTTTTTCCGACCTGATCGACGTTCTCGGCACCGGGGTAGGAAGCGACGACTTCCGAATACGAATAGTCGCGCTTGCGAAACGCCTCGCCGAATCCGTATCCATAGAAAGGAACCCCCAGCACGGCTTTCGACTTCGGCAGACCGCGCTTGATCCAGTAATCCACATTGTTTTTCGCCGATTCGAGCGACGAGTGCTGCCCCGGCGAATCCGGGTCCCAGTAACCGGCTCCGTCATATGCCATGATGTTAATGAAGTCAAATTCCTTGAAAACGGAATCCGGGACTTTGTTTCCCCCATATCCCTGCGAAAGAGCCGCCGTCAGGAGTTTTCCTTTTGGCTTCAGAACTTTCGCCAGGTCATGAATGAACGCACCATAATCTTTGTTTATCGAGGGACCTTCGATGTCCACGTCCAGCCCGTCGAATTTGTGCGTGGTCACATAGTCGGCAAGTTTGGCGACAAATCCGGCCCTCTTGGCGTCGGTGAGCAGGTCAAAATACCGGGCGAGAAGTTCCTTATCCCCGGACGCGGAACCGCCGCCGATGGAAATCAATATCCGAACGTTGTTGGCGTGCGCCCTGGCGATCAAAATATCGTTTTTGCTGTTGAAGGAAAGGTCCCCGCTGGCGTTCACCGGGTTCTCGAACGCGACATTGATATGCGTGATTTTCGCGTAATCAATCGTTTCGGCGAATGCAGTGACATCTATCCAATTGGGGACATACGCGACCAGTTTCTTTTCCTGTGCATTCGCCGCGCTGGCAGACACCATTAGCGCGACGGTCGCCGGAAGAATCAGACTGTTATTTATTGCAGGTTTCATACGTTGCGAGATTGTCTCCGACTCTTTTAACGGACTACCTTATCGGTGGAAACGTTTCTCCACAGGTTATCACGAAAAATTCGACGGGAGGGCGCACCAGACTTGCGTTCTCACGTAGATGAATTCTGTTTTTACTTTCGTCAGGGCATTTACGTGGCGATGAAAGTAAAACGGGTATTTCACCCCCTACTATTGACAATCAAACCGCTTCGATGTACCATTACCATATTATCGAAGCGGTTTGACATGTGTGTTTTAAGAAGTCAAAGCGGTTCGCTTTGACTGACGAATCCTTGTAGAATCTCGATGTCAACGATCTACGACGTAGCAAAAGAAAGCGGCTTCTCGCTCGCCACGGTAAGTAACGTGCTGAACGATGGGCCGCGCCCCGTAAAACCGGAAACGCGTCAGCGCATTCTTGCGACGATGCAACGATTGAATTACCACCCGAGCGCGATGGCTCGCGGTCTGGCTCGGCAACGCACCCATACTATCGGAGTGCTTTTCGGGGTCGTCGAACCGTCCGCCGTGATTCTTAATGCATATTCCGCCGCTGTTTTGCAAGGGATTCTGACCGCTGCGGCGTCTACAGGGTACAACGTGACGCATTACACGGCTGCCTGGATCGATGCACAGCACTCACTTCCCGGTTTCCGTGACCGACGCAGCGATGGCTTGATCGTAGTCGCTCCGACAACCGACTCCGACCTGATGCCGTCGCTGACCGGTCTGCACGTGCCACTCGTCGCGGTATCGTGGCCGTCCGAGCGAGGGGATATTCCTTCGGTAGATGGGGATGACCGGATCGGATCACGGTTGGCGGTTCAATATCTGGTCGAACTCGGTCATCGGCGTATCGCCCACTTGATGGGGCATCCCAATCTGGTTAGTTCGGTCGCACGCCGCGATACTTTTCTGGATGTTTTGCGAGAAGCGGGAATCACGCCGCTACCCGAATACATATTGCCGGGGCAATATTCGACTGAGATCGGGCACGAGAACGCACGTCGTTTGCTGGGAAGTCCGAACCCGCCGACCGCGATCTTTGCCGGGAATGATGAGATCGCGGTCGGTGTCGTCGAGGCGGCACGCGAACTCGGGATTCGGATACCGGATCAACTTTCGCTGGTCGGGTACGATGACCGCCCCCTCTCCGCGCTGATGAACCCGCGTCTGACAACGATACGTCAACCGTTTGTGAAGATCGGCGAACATGCGGTACGCCTTCTGATCCAAAAAGTCGAGGGCAAAGAGGTATTACCCATTACACATCTGCTTGCTCCGGAATTAGTGATTCGGGAATCCACTGCCCCACCAGAAGCATAAGGTAGTGAGCGTATCGGAAGTCGGTATCTGGTGCGAACTATCGATAGGCGACGATGTGAGTCGCGAAAGGAATAATGATGATCAATAACAATCTTGTACAACACAGTGCTGTTCGAAAAAACACGGCGATCAAACCCGCCCCAGCCCGTGCCTTTACGCTAATCGAACTACTTGTAGTTATCGCCATAATCGCCATTCTTGCTGCGATCCTGTTTCCAGTGTTTGCGCAAGCACGGGAGAAGGCACGACAAACTTCCTGCCTGTCCAACGAAAAGCAACTCGGGCTCGGTGTCCTTCAATATGTCCAGGACTACGACGAAATGTTCCCCGCCGCATCCAATGTCTGGGTGGATAGTTGGTCCATAACGACGCAACCCTATGTTAAAACCTACGCGGTTTTCCGATGTCCGAGCGATAGCGAACTGGAGCTACGCCCCGCGCTTATCCCATGGGCGGGTGTTTCCATTTCCTATGGTGCCAACATGAACAACAACGGGTATGCGTTCGGAAGTTTCAAAGCATTAGGACCGTTCGGGTTAGGCAACGAATCCACCGGTTTCTGGCATATTCCGTCGCTGACGTTAGCCGACATCAAGCAACCGGCGAGTGGGGTCATGTTAGCGGAGAAGCACAACGGCGATTCGCGTGCTCTGGGCGGGGACGGGAACGCGTCGAATTATAGTTGTGGATTTACCGAAGCCTCCTGGGTTGGCAACATCGATGGGACGACACCTTCCCGAATCCCGGACGGCACCCGCGCGGCGGCGAAGTACCCGAACGGACCGAACGGCGCGGTTTCCTCCCGGCACTCGGAAATGGCGAACTTCCTGTTCTGCGACGGACATGCCAAAGCGATGAAACCGGCGTCTACCAACCCAAATCCGGGTGCCCGCCCTCAGGACAATATGTGGAATGTCACTCGTTGAGTGACAAGCATCCGCGACGGCAAAGTACGCTGTCGCGGATAAGAAAGGAAGCCACAGGACAATGAGATTTTCCGATCCTATCAAGCGAGCCGGAATGGCACGTGTACTCTTGTTTTGCGTCGTCTGCGGAACAGGAGCTTCTGTGCTGTCGGGATGCCCTGCCGCATCATCCGCGTCCAAAATGTCCAAGCAGGAAGAAGCGAATTTCAAGGGGGGTCCGATGCCCGCCGACTTCAAGCCGAGCACAGGGCAGGGTCCACCGAAAAGCATTCCGCCAAAGTAGCAACGGAGTCGCAAGGAACACACTACCTATGACAAAAGTTTTTACTGCTTTTGCAACCGTGCTACTTGCCGTCCCTTCGCAGGCGGCGGTCTGGCAATTCAGCCTGCCGGTCTCGGCGAAGAACGCGGCCATCAAAGTCGAAGTCACTCCCTTCAAGTACGGCAAAACGTGGGCATATTCGTTCGAACAGGACGACAGCCCTGCCTCGACCTTGACCGTTTCACAACCGCTTCTGGCGCGGTATCAATGGAACGACGCCCCGCCCGGTGTCATAGGCGGCAGGAATCATCCTTTTGTCGGCACCGCCGCCGTGATTTTGGGCAACCTCGATGCCGGGAACGCGACGGTTCTCACCTACCCACAGATCGCCGCGCTTAAAAAAAGCGGATGGGGTATTGCCAACCATTCGTATGCGCACAGCGGGAACGGCTGGGAACCGTCCCAGGCACTCCAGCCTGACGATTTCGCGCGGGAGTTATTCTGGAGTCAGGCGGTGTACGCCGAGCGTATCGGGGCGGGGCGGGGCGCGGTCCACTTCGTGCTCCCGAACGGCTACGTGGATTATGTTCCACATCTGCGAAAAGGCGGTCTTCAGAGCAGTTCGCGCGTCGCGGGTTCGTCCCCGCGCAACGTTTTCGACCCGAAGTACGACCCGTTCGATCTGACGCGCACGTATCTCGACGAGGGCGTCTGGCAGAAAGATAATGATCCGCTCCTGGATTTCCCCGTGAAATTGATTCCCGGTGATTTCGTAACGGACTTCACCCACAACATCGAAGCCGATCCGAACTCGGCGAATTACAAACGATGGGTCGCGCGTTTGAACCATATCGCCACTGCATGGGGGGCGACGGGCGACAACTCGGTGTGGGTCGCGCCGACCGATGCAGTGATCACTTACCACCTCGCCGCCCGCGCCGCGACCGTCACGGTGAGGTCGGGGCGTGTGTCGGTCGCGCTACCCGATACCGTCCCCGGTTCGGCGTTGACGCTGAAAATCACGGGGTTGGGCACGACGACATTGAAAACACCACCCGGCGCGACGCTGTATCGCCGGGGAGACACCGCCTGGCTCACGACGCCAATGATCGGGAAACCGGGTGTTCCGCCGCCGACACCCCGGTTGCGCTGTCTTTACGCCGGTGAACTGAAAAATCTCGTATGGGACAAGCCGGTCGCCCTCGCGGGGGTGCGGATTCGGCAGTTCGGTCCCGGCAGCGACGGCTTCGTTTTTAAGTTAGACACCGTGACGCCGGACGGCAAGATAGCGTCGCTTCTGCCCAGCGGTGAATCCAAATTAAAGGAGGTGTGGGGCGGCTGGAACCTGTATCCCATCCTCCCGAACTGCCCGGCGGTACTGGTCAAGGAACTGCGCGTCACACCGGGTAAGGATCTCAATGAGATGGAAGTGTGGGAGGTCGTATCTCCCTAACGAAAACAGCCAAATTTAGAACCAATGAAGATGTATCAATCCATAATTCTGTTACTTACCGCCAGCCTATCGGCAGTGCCGCTTACGAGTTGTTGCGCACAGACTGGGGCGAAGGTGTCTGCCGCTGCGCCTTCCAGCACGGCTCTCGTAGACGCCGGGGCACCGTTCGGCAAACTGCGCCTCGTGGATGAAATCGTCTGCGGGGCGGCTGTTGACGCGGCGCACGAGTTTTCCGAAATGCCCGCGGGAGTGAGCAAAATCGAGACGATCCTCGGCGCACCGGCGCGTGTCCTCCCCAATACCGGCGAGGCGAAATACTTCGCGTACCGGATCGGAAAGAACAAGAACCTGAAAGCGGGCGCGGCGTATGTGCTCGCCGTCGAGTTTCCCGAGGACAAAGCACGCTCCCTGTTCATCGTCAATCGGGGCGCGGAAATGGTACGCGGCG
>JACMIS010000310.1 GCA_014381035.1 Armatimonadota bacterium | reverse complement strand
GTCACAGATTGTCGTTCGGTTCGCCGGATTTTCCGAATCACCCAACAACCAAATCACCCAACTACCCAACCCGGTAAGGGTGAAATGGTGCGGTAAGAGCGCACCGGGGGCGTGGTGACATGTCTGCCCGGCAAACCCCATCGGTAGCAAGGTCAAAGGGGGAAGATGAGGTTGCCCGCCGATTCTCCCGGTAGACCGCTCAAGGTTGGTGGCAACACACGCCGTAGAGAGATGACCACGCAAGAACAGAACCCGGCTTACAGACCCGCTTTTTTTAGTGACCAGTGGTTAATGGTTAATGAACAGAGGATGCCCCAGTTCTGACCGCTAACCACTGAGGACTGACCACCGACCACTATGATAACCGTTCGCATTGTTTTATTCGGACATCTGAAAGACGTTTTTCCGCGCGGGGAGACGATGCTTTGTTTGCCACATGGCGCGACGGCGGCAGACGCGGCAATCGCGCTGTCAGCGCAAGACGCCCGTTTGTCCGATCTGCTGACGAAAACCCGTGTCGCCGTGCGTGAGGAGTTCGCGGGTGCCGATACCGTCCTGTACGATGGGGACGAGATCGCTTTCCTGCCCCCGATGAGCGGCGGGTAACGCACTTCTGCTCGACGTTCACGATTTACTCAACATGGTTTCACTTTCCCCACAACCTTTAGATGCGCAGGTAGCGATTGACGCCGTACTGACCGATTCCGATGGGGCATATGTGCTATTCGTAGGGGTGACGCGCAATCACGCGCGGGGGCGTAGCGTTACCGGATTGGAATACGACGCCTATAAACCGCTCGCGGAAAACCAGATGGCGAGGATTGTTGCCACGGTGCGCGAACGATGGGGGCTTGCCGCGGCGATCCTGCACCGCACCGGCTATGTCGCGGTCGGCGAACCGTCGGTAGTCATCTGTGTCGCCTCCGCGCACCGGGGGGAAGCTTTTGACGCATGCCGATGGGCGATTGATACGCTAAAAACCGACGTTCCGATCTGGAAAAAGGAACACGCCACCGATGGAACGTTCTGGATCGAAGGAGACGCCAGCATCCCCGCGAAGGACGACGCGTCGTGATTTTCACCGATTTCATCGCCGAGCCGATTCGTGTCTCCCTGGACGAGATCACTATCCGCACGATGCGGGCAAGCGACATAGAAACGGTCGCCAAACTGCAACGGGAATCGTTCAGCAAAGTCGAGACATGGAGTCCGCAATCCTATGTCACCGAACTTGCCAACAAATCGGCGGCGTATCTGGTCGCTGTCCATCAGGAGCGCGTCGTCGGTTTTGGCGGCATCTGGACGGTGATGGACGAGGTACATATCACCATCATCGGCGTCTCTCTGGCATATCGCGGCAACAAAATCGGTGATCTGCTCCTTTCCGAACTTCTCATTGCCTCGTGGGGAATGGGCGCGACACGAGCAACGCTCGAAGTGCGTGAAACCAACGACGCGGCACAAAAACTGTATCGAAAGTATGGCTTCATCCATGTCGCCATCCGCAAGGCGTACTACAGCGACAATGGCGAAAACGCGGACATTTTGTGGATCAACGACATGCTGGACCCCGCTTGGCGCGACCTGTTCGCCCGTAACCGCGCCGCCCTCGGGCGAGAGTAGGCTTCTGGGTGGTTGGGATTCTCGCCTGTCGTATCGCCGCCGACAAACTACCCGCCAACCCAGCCACCCAGAAGCCTATACCGCTTGCCTGCCATAAAAAGGCAGCCGAACGGGTAAACCGTCTTCGTGCCGCACCCAACTAATAATTCTCAGGCGTTGCGGTTTTAGGAGACCATCCCAAATGTTCAATACGAATCGAATTGTCACCGGTCTTTTCGCCGGAACAGTAATTATGATGGCGGCAAATGTAGCCAATGCGCAAGCACCGTCCGCTATGGACAAGAAGTTCATGAAGACCCTGTGTCAGGGGAACCATGCGGAAATCGCTGCGGGTAAGATAGCCCTCAAAAATTCCCAGGACGAGAAGGTACGCGGCGTCGCACAAACCATCATCAACGAACATACCGCTAACGATCAAAAGTTACACACACTCGCCAGCAAATTCAGTGTAAAGTTGCCCAATGGTCCCGATGCGAAACACAAAACCATGGCAAGGAAGCTGGCGACGATGCGCGGCAATGCGTTCGATAACGCCTACATTTCCGGGCAGATGAAAGACCACGGCAGAACCATCAGCCTTCTGCGGATGGAGATGGAAAAGGGCAAAAACTCCGAGGTACGATCTTTCGCCACGGAAACCCTGGGTGCCGTCCTCGCACACAACGACACCATCCACAAAGTCTCTGGCTCGTCGGCGAACAAGATCATGTCTCACAACATGGGCGGAAAGATGAGCGGGACGAGTTCTGCGGTTTCCTCCTCGAAACCTATGAACAAAATGAATAAAATGAGTGGATCCAAGATGAACGGTTCGATGGCGTATCCGAAACCGATCACAGGCAGCTCCTTCACCCCCGCACCGCGCACATCGCCTATTCCGTCCGCCTCCCCCGCGCCGGGGATCAACTGAATTTGAGCGGTGGGTAATGTTCAGTGCGGGAAGTCGCAACAAGTGCGACTTCCCGCACTGAACGCAGTTTGTTTACCGCTTACTTCTTCATCAGCGGTGGGCGTCCCGCGCCGTTATGCTGACCGATGTTTCTTTCGTCTTGCGGTGCTTTGGTGCTTTCGCCGTGATGCTGGTCCGAGTGGGAACCGGATAGATTCGTTTGCGCCAACTGCTCCTTGAGCGTTTGTCCTTCAATGGAATCCTTGCGTTGTTCGTGCGCCTCCATCGTCGGATCAACCGGTTTTTCACGGCTATCTTCGCGTGTACTCATTCTTATCTCCTTCCGGCACCCCTTTCTACAGGTTCGGTACCGTACACGCTGTACTTACCCCGGGGCTTCGCACATGACACCTTTCCGTGTCTTCGAGACACATCACCCCTGAAGGTCGCTATTGACAAAGCGCGCCATCAAAAGACAGGCATCATCGGTCAATCGTCCTTTGCCCCACTCTTTCGCGTCCGTCAAACAATGTTGCGCTAATACGCGCGGCGACAGGTCTGGTTTTTCACGTAATGCCGTCTCGATACACTGCGTCATACCCTCGATCCCCCAGAATTGGCGTTTCTCGTTCCGCGCTTCGGTCACGCCGTCGGTGGTCAATACGAGCAAGTCACCCGACTTCAGAGTGAACGATTCCGGTTCAAATTCCGCCTCCCTCATCGCTCCCAACACCAATCCACGAACCGGGAGCGGCTCGACACGACTCGTATCCGCCCGATAAATAAGGGGTGCCTCCATCCCGGCAAGTGAGCAGATCCCCTGACCGGTTTCGGTGTCGACCATCACGACCGCCACCGCGACGAAGGGGTCGTTTATACCGGTTCCGCGCTCCCGCAAACTGCACAGAAAGCGATTCAAAAGTGTAAGAGATCGTGCCACGTCCATCGTTTCGTGCATGTACGCCCGCAGGGCATACTTTACTTCGGCGGTGAAGCGTGCCGCGCTCAGCCCTTTACCAGTCACATCTCCCACGATCAGGCAGACTTTACTGTCCCAGAACGAAAAGGCGTCATAAAAGTCGCCACCGATCTGCGCTTCCTCACGCCCCGCCTCGTATAACGTACCTAACTCCAAACCGGGGAACGCGTCCTCCGGGGGCGTCAGGAGCAACGATTGTTGCAATGTTTGTGCGATACGTGTTTGCTTGGTGTTCGAGGCGGCGAGCAGCGACTCCGCACGAACCCGCTCGGAAACATCCAGCACCTGCGATAGGACGGAAACCATCTTGCCGGAATCGTCCTTGAGCACCGTGTTGTACCATTCGCAGTGGATGGTCGCGCCGTTTTTGGTGAAGTTGCGACAGTGGGCGACACCGAATCCGGTTTCCATCATGCGCCGGTTCATCTCCTCGACATGAGGGAAATCGTCCGCGTGCAAGTGCCTCCAGTCCGTACTGGCAACCCCGAGCATTTCCGTAGCGGTATAGCCAAAAATCCGCTCCGTTTGCTTGCTCCACTGACGGATTCGCCAATCGCAGTCCCACTCGATCACACCGAGCGGGGAGTTCGCCACATAGAACGACAAACGCTTGAGAGCGTCCGACAGGGCGATCTCGGCACGCTTGCGCTCCGTGACATCCATATTGATCCCGACGACACGCAGGGCTTGTCCGGTTTTTTCGTCGCGATAAACGAGTCCACGTCCGTACAACCAGCACTCCGTGCCGTCCGGTTGCACGATACGGTACTCCTCGTCGTATTGGACGCGGCCGGCATCCGCCAGTACGCCTTTCATGAACGAGAGAACGCGGTCGCGGTCCTCCGGATGTACGAATTCCGCGAAGCGTTCGAAATCGCCCGCGAAATCATCGGGGAGACCGAAAAGGCGTCTCTGTTCAGGTGACCATTGCCCTTGATTCGCGACGACATCCCAGTCCCAGACACCGATGCGGGCGGCATGGAAGGCGAGTTCACGCTCTTTGGCTTCTCTTTCGATCGTGCTACGATTTCGTCGCAGATCGTCTCGCGCCATATTCAAATCGTGAATATCGGTCGCGGAGCCGAACCAATAGGTGATGGTGCCGTGTTCGTTGCGCTCCGGCACGCATCGCCCTAAATGCCAGCGATAAACCCCGTCGTAGCGCTTCAACCGGTACTCTAATTCCCACTCGGAACCGGTCTCGATGGCAATGTCACGCGAACGGATGTATTCCGGCAAATCGTCGGGATGGATCGTGGTGACAACCGCAGGAGATTGAATTTCGCGAAGGGTAAGCCCCGCGTAATCGAGGAAGGGTTTGTTGACGAAGAGGATTTCGCCATCGCGCGCCGATGTCCACAAAATCTGTGGTACGACGTCGGCTTGCGCCCGCAAAAGACGTTCCATTTCGCTTATATCGCCGGGTATTATTACTGTTTTTTCCAGCATATCCAATACTCTTACCCAACGACGTTTCGGACAGAAAGATGATACGTGGTGACGAAATACCGGAATTCTTCCGATATGGAATAAAGGAATACCTGTGATGACTTCCCTAGGTCAGCGGAATACGGCAACAGATGTAAAAAAAGGAACCGCGGAACGCTTCGTGACAAAACGCGATACAATATCCAGTATACCGATTTCCCGAACCGTCCGCCTGTAATCGCCCCATGTTCTTTGCTCAATTACCACCGGTTTTGAATGCTCTTGCGGCACCACTTCTTGAGTTCCTGCGTAGCGATCCCGCGACCGCGCTTGTGGTCGTGTTGAGCGCGTTCGCGTTTCTGTTTTTTGGTACAATATTTTTGCTGGTGCGCACGATCCAGATAAGCGGGCGGCAGGCGCGACTTTTGCGGGGAACCGATGGCAAAGATGTACAACGGATGCTGATCGAGCATGTCGGCACCATGGAGCAACTCGCCCTTCGCGTGGAGCGGGCGGCACACTACGGCGAATCCAACGCCGCCAGCCTGCAAAACTGCCTGCAAAAAGTGGGCGTGGTCCGCTTCGACGCCTTCGCAGACCTGGGCGGCCGCCAATCATTCTCGATAGCGATCCTGGACGCGGAAGAAAACGGCGTCGTGTTGACTGGTCTTTCGGCGCGACACGAAACCAGAATGTACGCGAAGCCGGTAGAGCATGGTCTGAGCATCGCATCGGTACCACTCACCCCGGAGGAAGAAACCGCGGTGGACGCGGCGCGGGCAGGTGGTCCCGGCACGGACGTAGTCGGCGCGGCAAACTCCGGCGAACCGCTTCCCGGCACTATGCGCGATAAACTGACGCAGGTAGCGGTCTCGGCAGGCGTTATGCCCCCGCGCCCCGTCCCGCTTCACTCCAACGACCGCTTCAGTGCGGCGTTGCGCAATGGAAATTAGGAGGAAGGTGGTCGGGTGATTAGGTTGTCGGGTTGTTAGGTAGTTGAAGAAGTCTTCGCTGTAACTCTC